>NZ_JBMOWQ010000037.1:0-3906 GCF_049310485.1 Pseudomonas sp. GZD-209 | reverse complement strand
GGCAGAAACCCCCCCCCCCAGGATTTTGCTTGGGCCTTGGGGGGGTTTCTTCCCCCCCCTAAGGCGACATCCAGGCCACCGATTATCCAGAGCCTCTGCACCAAGGTGTGCGCCAGCGCCGCTCTTCGCTATAATCGCCGCCTTGTTGTGCCCAGCGCGTGTGCATTTCCACCTGGGCGCCTGAAAAACCTCGGCTTCACTGGGCCTGAAAGGATCACCATGTTCGAAAACCTGACCGACCGCCTGTCACAGACGCTGCGCCATGTCACCGGCAAGGCCAAGCTGACCGAAGACAACATCAAGGACACGCTGCGCGAAGTGCGCATGGCCCTGCTCGAGGCCGACGTTGCCCTGCCGGTGGTCAAGGATTTCGTCAACAGCATCAAGGAGCGCGCGGTCGGCACCGAAGTGTCGCGCAGCCTCACCCCGGGCCAGGCCTTCGTCAAGATCGTCCAGGCCGAACTGGAGCGCCTGATGGGCGCGGCCAACGAAGAGCTGACGCTCAATGCCGCACCGCCCGCCGTCGTGCTGATGGCCGGCTTGCAGGGTGCCGGTAAGACCACCACCGCCGGCAAGCTGGCGCGCCACCTGAAGGAGCGCAAGAAGAAAAGCGTGATGGTGGTGTCCGCCGACGTTTACCGCCCGGCGGCGATCAAGCAGCTGGAAACCCTGGCCAACGACATCGGCGTGACCTTCTTCCCGTCCGACATCAGCCAGAAGCCGGTGGACATCGCGCAAGCGGCGATCCGCGAAGCCAAGCTCAAGTTCATCGATGTGGTGATCGTCGACACCGCCGGCCGCCTGCACGTCGACGCCGACATGATGGACGAGATCAAGGCGCTGCACGCCGCGGTCAAGCCGATCGAAACGCTGTTCGTGGTCGATGCCATGACCGGCCAGGATGCCGCCAATACCGCCAAGGCCTTCGGCGACGCACTGCCGCTGACCGGTGTGATCCTGACCAAGGTCGATGGTGATGCCCGTGGCGGTGCCGCACTGTCGGTGCGCGCCATCACCGGCAAGCCGATCAAGTTCATCGGTATGGGCGAGAAGACCGAAGCCCTCGAGCCGTTCCACCCCGACCGGATCGCCTCGCGCATCCTCGGCATGGGTGACGTGCTCAGCCTGATCGAGCAGGCCGAGCAGACCATCGACAAGGCCAAGGCCGACAAGCTGGCCAAGAAGCTGAAGAAGGGCAAGGGCTTCGACCTCGAAGACTTCCGTGATCAGCTGCAGCAGATGAAGAACATGGGCGGCCTCGGCGGGCTGATGGACAAACTGCCGAACATGGGCGGCGTCAACCTGTCGCAGATGGGCAACGCCCAGGGCGCGGCCGAGAAGCAGTTCAAGCAGATGGAGGCGATCATCAACTCCATGACCCCGGCCGAGCGTCGCGACCCTGATCTGATCAGCGGTTCGCGCAAGCGCCGCATCGCCCTGGGTTCCGGTACCCAGGTGCAGGACATCGGCCGGCTGATCAAGCAGCACAAGCAGATGCAGAAGATGATGAAGAAATTCTCCGCCAAGGGCGGCATGGCCAAGATGATGCGCGGTCTTGGCGGCATGCTGCCGGGCGGCGGCATGCCCAAGATGTAATCGAATTTGGCGGGCTGCCTTCCATGGGGAAGCAGCCCGCCAACCCCCGCCTCGGCGGGAACACGGCCGCCGAAAGGCGGCTCAATCGGCAGAACTGAACGGCGGGGCGTAGCCTCGCCGAAAAAGGCATTTGCAAATGTCCGTGTATTCCCCGAGAATATGCGGCCTTTTGGGCACGCGTGTGCCCATTGGGCATTCAGTTTTGCAGCACCGACTATAGGAACGATGTTCACATGGTAACCATCCGTCTTGCCCGTGGCGGCTCGAAAAAGCGCCCTTTCTACCACCTGACCGTGACCAACTCGCGTAACGCCCGTGACGGCCGTTTCGTTGAACGCGTTGGCTTCTTCAACCCGATCGCATCGGGCGCCGAAGTCAAGCTGTCGGTCAACCAGGAACGCGTCACCTACTGGCTGAGCCAGGGCGCGCAGCCGTCTGAGCGTGTTGCTCAGCTGCTGAAGGACGCTGCCAAGGCCGCAGCCTGAGCAGTATGAACGCGACGCCAGAAAAGGCTGACGACCTCATCGTCGTTGGCAAGATTTTTTCGGTTCACGGCGTTCGCGGCGAGGTGAAGGTGTACTCCTTTACCGATCCGATTGAAAACCTGTTGGATTATCCGCGCTGGACGCTCAAGCACGAAGGCAAGGTAAAGCAGGTCGAGCTGGTCAGCGGTCGTGGCTCCCAAAAGGGCCTGGTCGTGAAATTGAAAGGCCTCGATGATCGTGATGAAGCCCGGCTTCTGAGCGGTTACGAAATCTGCATTGCGCGGAGCCTTTTGCCCAACCTGGCAGCCGACGAGTACTACTGGTACCAGTTGGAAGGCCTGAAGGTCATCAATCAGGACGAACAGCTGTTCGGCACGATCGATCACCTGTTGGAGACCGGCGCGAACGATGTAATGGTGGTCAAGCCTTGCACAGGCAGCCTGGATGATCGCGAGCGACTGTTGCCCTATACGGAGCAATGCGTGCTGGCAATCGACCTTGAAGCTGGTGTGATGCGAGTCGAATGGGACGCGGATTTCTAAACGATGGGTAACCTTCGCGTAGACGTCATCACGTTGTTCCCCGAGATGTTCTCGGCCATCACTGAGTACGGCATTACCAGCCGTGCGGTGAAACAGGGGTTGCTGCAAGTGACCTGCTGGAACCCGCGGGACTACACCACTGATCGCCACCACACCGTGGATGATCGGCCGTTTGGCGGTGGTCCGGGCATGGTGATGAAAATCAAGCCTCTGGAAGACGCCCTGGTCAACGCCAGGCAAGTCGCCGGAGCAACGGCAAAGGTGATCTACCTTTCGCCGCAAGGCCGCAAGCTGACTCAGCAAGCGGTCAAAGGCCTGGCCGAACAGGAATCTTTGATCCTGATCGCCGGTCGTTATGAAGGCATCGACGAGCGCTTTATCGAGGCTCATGTCGATGAGGAGTGGTCGATTGGCGACTATGTGCTTTCCGGTGGCGAGCTGCCGGCCATGGTACTGATCGATGCGGTTACGCGGCTGCTGCCCGGAGCTTTAGGGCATGTGGACTCGGCGGAGGAAGATTCTTTCACCGACGGTCTGCTGGATTGCCCGCACTACACCCGACCTGAGGTGTATGCGGATCAGCGTGTACCCGACGTGTTGCTTAGTGGCAACCATGCACATATCCGGCGTTGGCGGATGAAGCAGTCCCTTGGTAGGACCTTCGAACGACGCGCCGATCTTCTGGAAAGTCGCTCGCTTTCTGGAGAAGAGAAGAAGCTGCTCGAGGAATATCTCCGCGAGCGGGACGATAGTTAAACGTATCGATGGTGGATCGCGTTATCCATCTTAGGAGCACAGCATGACCAACAAGATCATCCAGCAGCTCGAAGCCGAGCAGATGAGCAAGGAAATCCCGACCTTCGCACCAGGCGACACCGTTGTCGTCCAGGTTAAAGTGAAGGAAGGCGACCGCTCGCGTCTGCAGGCGTTCGAAGGCGTCGTTATCGCCAAGCGTAACCGCGGTCTGAACAGCGCCTTCACCGTGCGCAAGATCTCCAGCGGCGTTGGCGTAGAGCGTACCTTCCAGACCTACAGCCCACAGATCGACAGCCTGGCCGTGAAACGTCGTGGTGACGTGCGTAAAGCCAAGCTGTACTACCTGCGCGACCTGTCCGGCAAAGCCGCTCGCATCAAGGAAAAACTGTCCTGAGTGCAGTTTGACCGGTGGCCTTGGCCATCTTGCGAGAGAAAAAGCAGCCTTCGGGCTGCTTTTTTGCTTTCTGGCCTTATCGGGGGGGGGGAGCACGCCCCCCCAAACCCTCCCCTCCCCCCTAGGAGGAACG
>NZ_JBMOWQ010000036.1:0-12969 GCF_049310485.1 Pseudomonas sp. GZD-209 | reverse complement strand
AAGCCCGCTCCCACGAACCTTGCACTGCCGCGTGGGAGCGGGCTTGCCCCGCGATGAGGCCGCCAGCCCCATCACCTTTGCGAGCCCCTCATGACCACCTCCCGAGACCAGGAAATCCAGCGCCGAACCGAACTGTCGGAGACCCGTGTGACCAAGGCGGTGTTCCCCAACACCACCAACCACCACAACACCCTGTTCGGCGGTACGGCCCTGGCGTGGATGGACGAAGTGTCGTTCATCGCCGCCACGCGTTTTTGCCGCTTGCCGCTGGTGACCGTGTCCACCGACCGCATCGACTTCAAGCACCCGATCCCGGCGGGCTCGATCGTCGAGCTGGTGGGTAGCGTGATCAAGGTCGGGAACACCAGCCTGCAGGTGCAGGTGGATGTGTTCGTCGAGAACATGTACCTCGATGGCCGCGAACGCGCGATTCATGGGGTGTTCAGCTTCGTCGCCATCGACGAGGACAAGCGCCCGGTGCCGGTGCTGCCGCAGGCCGGCTCCCACACGAATTACGCTGCCCCTTCAGCCTGTGCTTTATTTTCAGGCTCTATCAGCGCCACCAGCGTCCAGCCCGGCTGCGGCTGCAGCGGGTGTTCCGGGGTGGCCACATGCACCCAGCCGTGGTTGTCACGGGCGAACATCAATGTCGCACGCTCACCGTGCAATTGCCGGTAGGCATCCCAGTTGAAAGCCTCGGTCAGGGTCGTGCTGTACAGCTCTGCCCCCTGATTCAGCAGGGTGGCCAGTTGGTTGTAGGTCAGCGCGCTGGAGCCCAGTGGCTGGCCCCGATGCTCCTCGCTGGCCCGGTGCTTGTCGCTGCGCTGTTTCTCCAGGCCGCTGGCCAGCACGAACAGCCGGCCATGGCCGAAATCGTGGCGGAACCGCGCGCAGGCCAGGGCGTTGATTTCCCCTGCCGGTGACAGGCCGAGCAGATGGCCCAGGCCTACCAGGTCCAGGTGCGCGTCGGCATGTTGCGAGGCCGGGTTGCCGAAGTAGGTGGGCAGGTTGTCCATGCGCGCGGCACGGATGTTCTCCCAGCTCGAATCGGTCAGCAGCACGCGGCAGCCAAGTTGCTGCAACGCCTTGGCAATGGCCCGGGCCGGCGGGTTGGCACCCACCATGAGAAACCCGCTGGGGGCGGGCTCGGCGACCTTGAGCAGGCGCGCCAGGGGCCTCGCGGTAGCGCTCTGCAGGACCACGGTACCGATGATCACGGCGAAGGTCAGTGGCACCAGCAGCAGCGCCCCCTCGTGGCCGGCCTCATGCAGGCGGATGGCGAAGATCGCCGATACCGCCGCCGCGACGATGCCGCGCGGGGCGATCCAGGCCAGCAACGCACGTTCGCGCCAGCTCAAGGTGGAGCCCAAGGTCGAGATGAACACGTTCAGCGGCCGCGCCAGCAACTGGATCACCAGCAGCAGGGCGAGTACTGCGGGGCCCAAGCCGAGCATGGCATGCAGGTCCAGGCGTGCGGCCAGGAGGATGAACAGGCCGGAGATCAGCAGCACGCTGAGGTTTTCCTTGAAGTGCAGGATCTGCCGCACATCCACCCCTGGCATGTTGGCCAGCCACATGCCCATCACCGTCACGGCCAGCAGCCCGGACTCGTGGACGATCTGGTTGGCGGCGATGAAGATGCCCAGCACCGCGGCCAGCGAGGCCAGGTTGTGCAGGTATTCCGGCAGCCACTGGGCGCGCATGATCTGCCCCAGCAGCCAGCCCCCGGCGGCGCCCAGGGCGCCGCCGCAGAAGATCACCCCGGCGAAGGTGCCCAGGCTCTGGATCAGCCCGTCACCGTCGCTGCGGGCGATGATGAAGCTGTACACCACCACCGCCAGCAGCGCGCCGATCGGGTCGATGACGATGCCTTCCCAGCGCAGGATGTTGGCGATGGTCGCTTTGGGCCGCACCACGCGCAGCATGGGCACGATCACGGTGGGCCCGGTGACCAGCGTCAGGGTGCCGAACAGGATCGCCAGCGGCCAGTCGAAGCCCAGCAGCCAGTGAGTGGCCACGGCGATCACCAGCCAGGTACTCAGGGCGCCGACCGTGACCAGGCGGTGGACCACGCTGCCGATCTCGCGCCATTGCGAGACATGCAGGGTCAGGCTGCCCTCGAACAGGATCAGGGCCACGGCCAGCGACACCAGTGGCATCAGCAGCGGGCCAAACAGCGCTTGTGGCTGCAGCCAGCCCAGCACAGGCCCGGCGAGTATGCCGGACAGCAGCAGGAACAGGATCGCCGGCAGCTTCAGGCGCCAGGCCAGCCACTGGCAGGCGAGGGCGGCGGCGCCGATGCCACCGAAACTCAGAAGAATCTGCTGTTCGCTCATGCGGGCTCCCTATGCGTGCGCCGTTATGAAAGACTAAGCGCCATTTCGCCGTTTGCCACCGAGTCTTCATGCCCGCCCTCGACCACCCCCTGATTGACCAGTTCCTCGATGCCCTGTGGCTGGAAAAGGGGCTTTCCGACAATACCCGCGCCTCTTACCGCAGTGACCTGGCCTTGTTCAATGGCTGGTTGCAGGAGCACGGGGTGGCGCTGCCCGATGCCGGTCGCGAGCTGATCCTCGATCATCTCGCCTGGCGTTTCGACCAAGGCTACAAACCTCGCTCCACGGCGCGATTTCTCTCTGGCGTGCGGGGGTTCTTCCGCTACCTGCTGCGCGAGCGACTGATCGCCGTCGACCCGACCCTGCAGGTGGACATGCCGCAATTGGGGCGCCCGCTGCCAAAGTCGCTGTCGGAAGCCGATGTCGAGGCGCTGCTGCAGGCGCCGGACCTGGGCGAAGCCATCGGCCAGCGTGATCGGGCCATGCTCGAAGTGCTGTACGCCTGCGGCCTGCGGGTGACCGAGCTGGTCAGCCTCACGCTCGACCAGGTCAACCTGCGCCAGGGCGTGCTGCGGGTGATGGGCAAGGGCAGCAAGGAGCGCCTGGTGCCGATGGGCGAAGAGGCGGTGGTGTGGATCGAGCGCTACCTGCGCGATGGCCGAGCCGAGCTGCTCAATGGTCGCCCCAGTGATGTGCTGTTCCCTAGCCTGCGCGGTGAGCAGATGACCCGCCAGACCTTCTGGCACCGTATCAAGCACCAGGCGCGGGTGGCCGGTATCGACAAGCCGCTGTCGCCGCATACCCTGCGCCACGCGTTCGCCACGCACCTGCTCAACCACGGTGCCGACCTGCGCGTGGTGCAGATGCTGCTGGGCCACAGCGACCTGTCCACCACGCAGATCTACACCCATGTGGCCAAGGCGCGGCTGCAGCAGTTGCACGCCCAGCACCATCCGCGTGGATGAATGATCTTCATGTTCCGCTTGCCGGTGCCTGAGGAGCCTTTCTGCGCGGGCCTGTTGTGGTAGGCTTGGACGGTTTGTTGCACGGGCCGACCGTTCGCCACCTCTGAAGCGTGGGCGACGCCCCTCCGGCCCCGTCCGTCTTCAGGAGTACCCCCATGCGTGTCACCCGTATTTTTGCCGCCGCCGCCCTGGCGTTGGTCAGTACCTTTGCCGGCGCTGCCGCCACTGAGCCCGCGGCCGGTGCCGAGCAGGCGATCCGCAAGTCGCTGCAGAACCTGGCCCTGGAAGTGCCGGTCGAAAGCGTTGCCAGCAGCCCGCTCAACGGCCTGTACGAAGTGAAGCTGCAGGGCGGTCGCGTGCTGTACGCCAGCGCCGATGGCCAGTTCGTGATGCAGGGCTACCTGTACCAGATCCAGGACGGCAAGCCGGTCAACCTCACCGAGAAGACCGAGCGCCAAGGCATCGCCAAGCTGATCAACGGCATCCCGGCGGCAGAAATGGTCGTTTATCCGGCCAAGGGCGAGACCAAGTCGCACATCACCGTGTTCACCGACACCACCTGCCCGTACTGCCACAAGCTGCACGCCGAAGTGCCGGAGCTCAACCGCCGCGGTATCGAAGTGCGCTACGTCGCCTTCCCGCGCCAGGGCCTGGGCTCGCCGGGTGACGAGCAGTTGCAGGCAGTGTGGTGCTCCAGCGACCGCCGCGCGGCGCTGGACAAGATGGTCGACGGTAAAGAGATCAAGGCGGCCAAGTGCGCCAACCCGGTCAGCAAGCAGTTCCAGCTCGGCCAGTCGATCGGCGTGAATGGCACGCCCGCTATCGTCCTGGAAAGCGGCCAGGTGATTCCGGGCTATCAGCCGGCACCGCAAGTGGCCAAGCTGGCCCTGGCAGAGCGCAAGTAATCAATTCAATACGCCATCGTCATGGGGTGATGGCATGTTTCACGGTCGGCGCAAGTGCCGGCCGTTCAATGGGGAGTTCACAGTGAAACCGGTCAAAGTAGGCATCTGTGGGTTAGGGACCGTCGGTGGCGGAACCTTCAACGTACTTCAGCGTAACGCCGAGGAGATTGCCCGCCGTGCCGGGCGCGGTATTGAAGTGGCACAGATTGCCATGCGCTCGCCCAACCCGAACTGCCAGATTACCGGTACCCCCATTACCGCTGATGTGTTCGACGTGGCGAGCAACCCCGAAATCGATATCGTCATCGAGCTGATCGGTGGCTATACCATCGCCCGCGACCTGGTGCTCAAGGCCATCGAAAACGGCAAGCACGTGGTCACCGCCAACAAGGCGCTGATTGCCGTGCACGGCAACGAGATCTTCGCCAAGGCCCGCGAGAAGGGCGTCATCGTCGCCTTCGAAGCCGCCGTCGCCGGTGGCATCCCGGTGATCAAGGCGATCCGTGAAGGCCTGTCGGCCAACCGCATCAACTGGCTGGCCGGGATCATCAACGGCACCGGCAACTTCATCCTCACCGAAATGCGCGAAAAAGGCCGTGCCTTCCCCGACGTGCTGGCCGAAGCCCAGGCGCTGGGCTATGCCGAGGCCGACCCGACCTTCGACGTCGAGGGCATCGACGCCGCGCACAAGCTGACCATCCTGGCGTCCATCGCTTTCGGCATCCCGCTGCAGTTCGACAAGGCCTATACCGAAGGCATCACCCAGCTGACCACCGCTGACGTGAACTACGCCGAAGCCCTGGGCTACCGCATCAAGCACCTGGGCGTGGCCCGTCGCACCGCCGAAGGCATCGAGCTGCGCGTCCACCCGACCTTGATCCCCAGCGACCGCCTGATCGCCAACGTCAATGGTGTGATGAACGCGGTGATGGTCAACGGTGACGCCGCCGGTTCCACCCTGTACTACGGCGCCGGCGCCGGCATGGAGCCAACCGCCTCGTCGGTGATCGCCGACCTGGTCGACGTGGTCCGCGCCATGACCAGCGACCCGGAGAACCGTGTGCCGCACCTGGCCTTCCAGCCGGACTCGCTGTCGGCCCACCCGATCCTGCCGATCGAAGCCTGCGAAAGCGCCTACTACCTGCGCATTCAGGCCAAGGACCATCCGGGTGTGCTCGCGCAGGTCGCCAGCATCCTCTCGGAGCGCGGCATCAACATCGAGTCGATCATGCAGAAGGAAGCCGAGGAGCAGGACGGCCTGGTGCCGATGATCCTGGTTACCCACGGCGTGGTCGAGCAGCGCATCAATGATGCCATCGTCGCCCTGGAATCCCTGCAGGACGTGGTTGGCCCGGTCGTGCGCATCCGCGTCGAACAGCTCAATTAATTCAAGCGGCGGGCCGCGACGGCGGCCCGCCTTCAGAACCGAAGGTTTGCATATGCGCTATATCAGTACCCGCGGCCAGGCTCCGGCCCTGAATTTCGAAGACGTGCTGCTCGCCGGCCTGGCCAGTGACGGTGGCCTGTACGTCCCTGAGAACCTGCCACGCTTCACCCAGGAAGAGATCGCTTCCTGGGCCGGCCTGCCGTACCACGAGCTGGCGTTCCGGGTGATGCGCCCGTTCGTCGCCGGCAGCATCGCCGACGCCGACTTCAAGAAGATCCTCGAAGAAACCTACGGCTCCTTCGCCCATGCCGCCGTCGCGCCGCTGCGCCAGCTCAATGGCAACGAGTGGGTGATGGAGCTGTTCCACGGCCCGACCCTGGCGTTCAAGGACTTTGCCCTGCAGCTGCTCGGTCGCTTGCTCGACCACCTGCTGGTCAAGCGTGGCGAGCGCGTGGTGATCGTTGGTGCCACCAGCGGTGACACCGGTTCCGCCGCCATCGAAGGCTGCCGCCGTTGCGACAACGTCGATATCTTCATCCTGCACCCGCACCAGCGTGTGTCGGAAGTGCAGCGCCGTCAGATGACCACCATCCTCGGCGACAACATCCACAACATCGCCATCGAGGGCAACTTCGACGACTGCCAGGAGATGGTCAAGGCCAGCTTCGCCGACCAGTCGTTCCTCAAGGGCACCCGCCTGGTAGCGGTCAACTCGATCAACTGGGCGCGGATCATGGCCCAGATCGTCTACTACTTCCACGCCGCCCTGCAGCTCGGCGGCCCGGCGCGTTCGGTGGCGTTCTCGGTGCCGACCGGCAACTTCGGCGACATCTTTGCCGGTTACCTGGCCCGCAACATGGGCCTGCCGATCAGCCAACTGGTGGTCGCGACCAACCGCAACGACATCCTGCACCGCTTCATGAGCGGCAACCAGTACGTCAAGGAAACCCTGCACGCGACCCTGTCGCCGTCGATGGACATCATGGTCTCGTCGAACTTCGAGCGCCTGCTGTTCGACCTGCACGGCCGCAACGGTGCCGCCATCGCCGAGTTGATGGACACCTTCAAGCAAGGTGGCGGCTTCAGCGTTGACCAGGACCGCTGGACCGAAGCGCGCAAGTTGTTCGATTCGCTGGCGGTGACCGACGAGCAGACCTGCGAGACCATCGCCGAAGTCTTCGCCAGCACCGGTGAAGTGCTTGACCCGCACACCGCGATCGGCGTCAAGGCCGCCCGCGAATGCCGTCGCAGCCTGGATACGCCAATGGTGGTGCTGGGTACCGCGCACCCGGTCAAGTTCCCGGACGCGGTCGAGAAAGCCGGCGTCGGCAAGGCCCTGGAGCTGCCGGCCCACCTCAGCGACCTGTTCAGCCGCGAAGAGCGCTGCACGGTGCTGGCCAACGACCTGAAGGCCGTACAGGCCTTCGTCAGCCAGCACGGTAACCGCGGCAAGCCGCTGTAAGCCTGGCTGCAACTGAAAAAGCCCGTCCTCGGACGGGCTTTTTTGTGCGCGGGATTTTTTTGCGTTTTTTCTCCGGGCTTTTCAGAATTTTCCTGTTTGGCGTTGTCGAAGTGGCTACTAAAGTGCGGGCATCGAACCGCCAGAGCGCCTCGTCGAGGGAAACGTCCATGCATCAATTTCAGGTTCTTATCCACCAGCCCCGTCCTTTCCACCAGATTGTTCTGCACCAGGCATTCAATGCCCAGGGCGTCTATAGCGTGCGATTGACCGAGGACATGCCGGGTACCCTGGCTTGCCTGAACCAGGAGCGGCCAGTGGATGTGCTGGTGCTCGATCACGACATGCCGATCAGCAGTGCGCAGTCGCTGTTCCGCCACCTGGCGACTGAAGGGGCGGCACAGGCGCTGTTGTTCGTCGGGCAAGGCAAAGGCAATGGCCCGGATCTGGCCCGGGAGGCCCGCAAGCTGGGGTTGTGGGTGCTGGACGAGCTGCCATGGCCGATGTCCACCGTGGCGTTGGGCAAGGCACTTGGGCGTCTGCCGGCACCGATTGGCTAACTGGACGGCTAGGGCATTCAAACTGTCATGTTGCCCGCGCATGCTCGCTGCAAGGGCCTGCAGCCGAGAACTTTGCGCCAGGCCTGACGGTCAGTTCCTCCATGCCCATAAGCCAGCGAGTGATCCGGATGGAAAGAGTCTGCAGCCTGCTCAACGATGCCCTGACCCCCTACCTGGCCGCACTTGGCGCCGTCGACGCCAGCGGTAATCGCCAACTGACCCTCTACGACCCACGCGGCGGCGTTACCTTGCAGCGCCAGGTGGCTGAGCGCCAGCTGCAGGAGCAGCAGTTGCTGGTCGACCTCGTCGATGGCCTGCACCGTGACCTGCAGATTGCTGAAGGCCGCCTGCAGCCCTGCGTGATCGCCGCGTTGCAACATCAACGCCCCACCCAGGGAACCTTTGCCTGACAGCCGCATCAGATTTATCAACGCCAGTTTGACGGTGCTTAGCTCCGGTAGTGTCAGGCTGTCGCGGGAAGCCCGCATTGGCTTTCGCTTGACCCCGGTCGTCTTCCCCAGCGGCCGGGGTTTCTTTTTGCCCGCTTCAGGGCTGCGCTGCCGAGGCGCCGTTGCTGTCGTCGAAGAAGTGACGCGCCTGTTGCAGGTAGTCCTCGCGCAGCTCCGGGTCCAGCCAGCGGGCATACAGGGCGGGCAGGGTGTCGCGGCGCAGGGCCGGCAGCAACTGGTCGATGTGGGCGATGGCTTCGCGCCCTTGCGGTGTGTCCGAGCAACCCACATGCAGGAACTGGTAGTGGTTTACGCCGCTGATGGGATAGAAGCGGTAGTCGTCCAGTGAGCCGCCTTGCTGCTCGATCAGGTAGCGCGCCTCTGGCCAGTAGCTGAGCACCAGCTGCAGGCGGCCCAGTTGCTGCATCTGCAGCAGGCTGGCAGTCGCATCGTTGCCGAAGTGGCGGCTGAAGGCGCTGTCGGGCAGCTGGCGCAGGATTTCGTCGACCTGCGCGCTGTAGCTGCGCTCGGCGACGATGCCCAGTTTGAGCCGGGTCTTGTCGAGCAAGGGTTTGAGCTCGACCTGCTGGCCGTCGAGGAAGGGTTCCAGCAATGCCTGGTCCTGCTTGCGCACCACCAGCCCGGTGCTCAGCACCCCCAGCGAAGGCTTGGAGAAGTGCACGTACTTGGCGCGCTCGGGTGTCCAGAGCAGGGTCGGGTCGCAGGTGAAACTCGGTTCCATGAGCATCTGGATGCCCCGGGCGCGATTGACCCGCACGATGCTGTGGTCGTACTCGGGCATCTGCGCGATCAACTTCGGCAGCATCAGGTCTATTACGCCCTGGCCCTTCTCGGCACCTTCGAAAATGGTGAACGGCGGCAGGTCACGGACCAGCCAGAACAGGCGCTCCTTGGCGTGCGCCAGCGGCATCGCCAGCAGCAGGCAGAGGATGACGGGCAGGCGCGCAAGGCGCCTGCACCAGGCTGTCGCGCGAGTCAGACCGTGCCCGCCTGGCGCAGGCCGGCGATGGCCGCCGCGTCGTAGCCCAGGCTGGCCAGCACGCTGTCGGTGTGCTCACCCAGGGCCGGGCCTACCCATTCGGTAGAGCCTGGGGTGTCGGAGAGCTTGGGTACGATGCCGGGCATCTTGAACGGCTTGCCGTCCGGCAACTTGGCCTGGAGGAACATCTCGCGGGCAAGGTACTGCGGGTCGCTGAACATGTCTTCGGCCGAGAATATCCGGCTGGCCGGCACTTCGGCGTCATTGAGCACCTGCATGACGCTGTCGAGCGGCAGGCCGTTGGCCCAACGGTCGATCACCCCATATAGCTCGTCGCGGCGTGCGTCGCGGCCATCATTGCTGGCCAATGCCGCATCGTTTGCCAGGTCGTCGCGGCCGATGGCCTGCATGAAGCGCTTGAAGATCGCGTCGCCATTGGCGCCGATCTGCACATGGCGGCCATCGGCGGTGGTGTGGATGGAGGAGGGGGTGATGCCGGGCATGATGTTGCCGGTGCGCTCGCGGATGAAACCGAACACGTCGAACTCCGGGACCATGCTCTCCATCATGGCGAAGATCGCCTCGTACAGCGCCACGTCCACCACCTGGCCCTGGCCGCCGTTCACCTCGCAGTGACGCAGGGCCATCAGCGCGCCGATCACGCCCCACAGGGCGGCGATCGAATCACCGATGGAGATCCCCGTGCGCACTGGCGGGCGGTCCTCGAAACCGGTGATGTAGCGCAGCCCGCCCATCGACTCGCCCACCGCGCCAAAGCCCGGCTGGTCCTTCATCGGGCCGGTCTGGCCGAAGCCCGACAGGCGCACCATCACCAGGCGCGGGTTCAGCGCGTGCAGCACATCCCAGCCCAGGCCGAGTTTTTCCAGCACGCCGGGGCGGAAATTTTCGATCAGGATGTCGGCCTCGGCCAGCAGGCGCTTGAGCACCTCGCGGCCTTCCGGGTGCTTGAGGTTGAGGGTCAGCGACTGCTTGTTGCGCGCCTGCACGAACCACCACAGCGACGTGCCTTCATACAGCTTGCGCCACTTGCGCAGCGGGTCGCCGCCGTCGGGCGACTCGACCTTGATCACCTCGGCACCGAACTCGGCGCAGATACGCGAGGCGAACGGGCCGGCGATCAGGGTGCCGAGTTCGATCACTTTCAGGCCGGCGAGGGGTTTGCTGGGCGTGGTCATGGGGCATCCGTGGCAACTGGGCGTGAGCGCAGGTTGTATCACAGCTCGGCAGTGGCAGGTACTGTCGCCGCGCACTCGCGATGCACAAGGGCCTTCGTCTGCCAGATCGTTTAAACTGTGCGACTTTCTTTTCTACGAAGCCCCGCGCCCATGGCCCAGCCGTCCACCACCTACAAATTCGAACTGAATCTGACCGACCTCGACCGCGGCGTGTACGAGAGCGTCCGTCAGACCATCGCCCGTCACCCTTCGGAGACCGAGGAACGCATGGCCGTGCGCTTGCTGGCCTATGCCCTCTGGTACAACGAGCAGTTGTCGTTTGGCCGTGGCCTGTCGGATGTCGACGAAGCCCCACTGTGGGAAAAGAGCCTGGACGACCGCATCCTGCACTGGATCGAAGTCGGCCAGCCGGATGCCGAGCGCCTGACCTGGTGCTCGCGCCGCACTGAACGCACCAGCCTGCTGGCCTACGGCAGCCTGCGGGTGTGGCGGACCAAGGTGGGGGATGCGGTCAAGGGCCTGAAGAACCTGAACATCGCCGCTGTGCCGCAAGAGGTGCTGGAGACCCTGGCCACCGACATGCCACGTACCATCAAGTGGGACGTGTTGATCAGCGAAGGCACCATTTTCGTCACCGACGACCGCGGCCAGCACGAAGTGCAGCTGGAGTGGCTGCTTGGCGAGCGCGGCTGAGCCGCCCCTTAGACTGATTACCGAAGACCCCATGCGTATCGAACCCCGCCCCCTGCCGTCGACCCTGCCATTCCTGGGTAACCTGCCGCCCTTGCTGACCCGCCTGTACGCCGCCCGTGGCGTGCAGTCCGAAGCCGAGCTGGACAAAGGCCTGGCCCGGCTGCTGCCGTACCAGCAGCTCAAGGGCATCGAGGCGGCGGTGGACCTGCTGGTCGAAGCCCTCGATCAGCGCCAGCGCATCCTCATCGTTGGCGACTTCGACGCCGACGGAGCCACCGCCAGCACCGTCGGTGTGCTGGGGCTGCGCCTGCTGGGCGCTGCGCATGTCGATTACCTGGTGCCCAACCGGTTCGAGTACGGCTACGGCCTGACCCCCGAGATCGTCGAAGTGGCGTTGCAGCGCCAGCCGCAGTTGCTGATCACCGTGGACAACGGCATCTCCAGCGTCGAAGGCGTGGCGGCGGCCAAGGCGGCCGGGCTCAAGGTGCTGGTCACCGACCACCACCTGCCGGGCCAGCAGTTGCCCGATGCCGATGCCATCGTCAACCCGAACCAGCCAGGCTGCGCCTTCCCTAGCAAGTCGCTGGCGGGCGTCGGGGTGATCTTCTACGTGCTGATGGCTCTGCGCGCGCGCTTGCGCAGCCTTGGCCGCTACGACAGCCAGCCGCAGCCGAACATCGGTGAACTGCTCGACCTGGTCGCGCTGGGCAGCGTCGCCGACGTGGTGCCGCTGGATGCCAACAACCGCATCCTGGTGCACCAGGGCCTGGAGCGCATCCGCGCTGGCCGCGCCCGCCCCGGGCTCAAAGCGATCCTCGAGGTGGCCCGCCGCGACCATCAGCGCATCACCTCCACCGACCTGGGTTTCATCCTCGGCCCACGGCTCAACGCCGCCGGGCGCCTGGACGACATGAGCCTGGGTATCGAGTGCCTGCTGTGCGATGACGCTGCGCTGGCATTGGACATGGCCCAGCAACTGGATGGCCTGAACCAGGACCGTAAGTCCATCGAGCAGGGTATGCAGCGCGAAGCCCTGGCGCAGCTCAAGGACCTGCCGGTTGAATCGATGCCCTATGGGCTGTGCCTGTTCGATGCCGATTGGCACCAAGGGGTAATCGGTATTCTGGCCTCGCGCCTGAAGGAGCGTTACCACCGCCCGACCATCGCTTTTGCCGATGCCGGGGAGGGCATGCTCAAGGGTTCTGCGCGTTCGGTGGCGGGGTTTCATATCCGTGATGCGCTGGATGCGGTGGCGGCGCGCCACCCGGCGTTGATCAGCAAGTTTGGTGGGCATGCCATGGCGGCGGGTTTGTCGTTGCCGGCTGAGAACTTCCTGGCATTTGCCGAGGCCTTCGATGAAGAGGTGCGGCGGCAACTGCGGGAGGAGGACCTGACCGGGCGGTTGCTGTCCGATGGCAGCTTGGCGGTGGAGGAGTTTCACCTGGATCTGGCGCGGGCTTTGCGTAATGCCGGGCCTTGGGGGCAGCACTTTCCTGAGCCGTTGTTCCATGGGGTGTTTCAGCTGGTTGAGCAGCGGGTTGTCGGTGAGCGGCATCTGAAGGTGGTGCTCAAGAGCGAGTGTGGTTCGGTGCGGTTGGATGGGATTGCCTTTGGGATTGATCGGGAGGTTTGGCCGAATCCTACGGTGCGGTGGGTGGAGTTGGCTTACAAGTTGGATGTGAATGAGTTTCGTGGGAATGAGAGTGTGCAGTTGATGATTGCTCACATGGAAGCGCGGTGACTGGCCTTTAGTTGGTTGGTTAGTTGGTTAGTTAGTTAGTTAGTTAGTTAGCTAGTTAGTTAGTTAGTTAGTTAGTTAGTTAGTTAGTTAGTTAGTTGGTTAGTTGGTTGGTTGGTTGGTTGGTTTTTGTAGTTGTATGCGCATTCGTTTACGATGTCGACGCATAGTCACCTTTCCGCCCTTACGGCGGGTTACTTTGGTCTTGGCCAAAGTAACCAAAGCCGCTCGCTCCCATCATACGGCCCCTACGCTGCGCTTCGGGGTCCCTTCGCTCCGGC
>NZ_JBMOWQ010000035.1:0-63690 GCF_049310485.1 Pseudomonas sp. GZD-209 | reverse complement strand
CTGGTTCAATACCGAGCGTGGGAGCGGGCTTGCCCCGCGATGCTTTTCACGACCCATAAAAAAGCCCGGCACATGGCCGGGCTTTTTTATGGCTGGAGCTTAGCGCGCACGGTAGGTGATGCGGCCCTTGCTCAGGTCGTATGGCGTCAGTTCGACGCGGACCTTGTCGCCAGTGAGAATACGGATGTAGTTCTTGCGCATCTTGCCAGAGATATGCGCGGTAACGACGTGCCCGTTTTCCAACTCCACGCGGAACATGGTGTTGGGCAGGGTGTCGACGACAGTGCCTTCCATTTCGAAGCTGTCTTCTTTCGACATGCAGTAAAGCCCTCGGTGTCCAGAGTTGGCCCGACGCGTGACTGCACCGGGCAAAAAAAGTGGCGTGGATTATGCCCGAAAATTGTGTTTCAAGCCAATGCTTTCAGTTGAGGCTGACCCAGCGCTGGTTGATCAGCAGTTCTATGGGGCGGTACTGGGTCTTGTAGTTCATTTTCTTGCAGTTCTTGATCCAGTAGCCAAGGTAGACGGCATCGAGGTTTTGCCGCAGGGCTTCGCCGATCTGCCAGAGAATGGCATAGCGGCCGAGGCTGCGACGCTCTTCCTCGGGCTCGTAGAAGGTGTAGACCGCCGACAGGCCGTTGGGCAGCAGGTCGCAGACCGCGATGGCCAGCAGGCGGCCTTCGAGGCGGAACTCGTAGAACCAGCAGAACGGCAGATCACGCACCAGGAAGGTGGCGAACTGGTCGCGGCTTGGCGGGTACATGTCGCCATCGGCGTGGCGCTGCTCGATGTAGCGCCGGTAGAGGTCGAAATACTCTTCCTTGAACGCTGGGCGTGCGGCCGTGACGGTCAGGTCGGCGTTGCGCTTGAGGATGCGCCGTTGCTGGCGATTGGGGATGAAGCGTGCAGCGGGAATGCGCGCCGGTACGCAGGCATTGCAGTGCTGGCAATGCGGGCGATAGAGGTGGTCGCCGCTGCGCCGAAAGCCCATTTCCGACAGGTCGGCGTACACGTGCACGTCCATCGGCTGGCTCGGGTCGAGAAACAGCGTGGTGGCCTGTTCGTCCGGCAGGTAGCTGCAGGAGTGGGGTTGAGTGGCATAGAACTTCAACCGCGCCAGCTCTGTCATGATCAACCCCTTCGGTGAGACGTTGTTTCTAAGTGTAAGCCAGCTCCGGGAACTCGCCTAGCGAACCCAGGTGGCGTGATTGGGGGCATCGAGGTACCTGGCCAGGTGTTCGGCGAAGTTCGCCCGGCTGATGGCGCGGGCGCCCAGGCTGTGCAGGTGGTTGGTCGGCATCTGGCAGTCGATCAGGGCGAAACCGGCCTCGCGCAAGTGCTCGACAAGGGCCACAAAGCCCACTTTCGACGCGTTGTCGGCACGGCTGAACATCGATTCGCCGAAGAACAGCCGGCCCATGGCCAGCCCGTACAGGCCGCCCACCAGCTCGCCATCCAGGCGCACCTCCACCGAGTGGGCGATGCCGCGTCGGTGCAGTTCGCAGTAGGCGGCACGCATGTTGTCGGTGATCCAGGTGCCGTCTGCGTAATCGCGTGGCGCGGCGCACGCAGCAATTACGGCAGCGAAGTCAGTGTCGAAGCTGACCTGGTAGCGGCCCTGGCGAATCAGCTTGGCCAGTGAGCGCGAAACGTGCAGTTCGTCAGGGAACAGCACGGTGCGTGGATCGGGCGACCACCAGAGGATTGGCTGGCCATCCTGGTACCAGGGGAAGCAGCCGTGGCGATAGGCTGCGACCAGGCGCTCGGGGGTGAGGTCGCCACCAGCGGCCAGCAGGCCGTTGGGCTCATGCAGGGCTTTTTGCAGGGGCGGGAAGGTCAGCGAGTCGCGGGTCAGCCAGGTGAGCATGGGTCTTGGGCGGTGGGGGAGGGGAGGGCGACCAGCATGGCGTGCGCGCCTGGCAGGGTCAATCATCCTGTGCCAGTTCGCGGGTAAACCCGCTCCCACAGGTTATGCGCGGTCCCTGTGGGAGCGGGTTTACCCGCGAATGCGTCCGCTCAGGCCGCAGTTTCATCAGCCGGCTGGCACCATCTGGCGCATTTGTTGTCACACCTGTGCAAAAACACAGCATAAGCCTTTGTCACAAAAGAAAATGCATGCTCCAATTGCAAGCAAATGAAAGTAGCCCCCGTTCACGCCCGAAACGGCGTGCCGCCATGGCGGCTGGCGGGCAGTAATGTTAAAAGTAGTGATTTGTTGGCCAGTCACCGGCCAAACACTATTCGCGCAGGAATAGACGCGTTTTGAAGAAATCCACCGCAACCCCAGCCCCCTTGCCTGTGCCCCTGTGGCGGCAACAGCTGCATTACCGCCTCAAGGAAGGTGCGTTGATCGCCGTCGGTGCCCTGTGCCTGTACCTGTGGATGGCGCTGCTCACCTACGACACCTCCGACCCTGGCTTCAGCCACACCAGCAACGCCGACCAGGTGGTGAACGCCGCTGGCCGTGCCGGTGCCTACTTCGCCGACATCCTGTTCATGGTGCTTGGCTACTTCGCCTACATTTTCCCGCTGCTGCTGGCGATCAAGACCTGGCAGATCTTCCGCGAACGTCACCAGCCCTGGCAGTGGAGCGGCTGGCTGTTTTCCTGGCGGCTGATCGGCCTGGTGTTCTTGGTGCTGTCGGGCGCGGCGCTGGCGCATATCCATTTCCACCCCTCGGAGAGCCTGCCGTTCTCCGCCGGCGGGGCCCTGGGCGAGAGCCTTGGGGATCTGGCGCGCAACCTGCTCAACGTGCAGGGCAGCACGCTGATGTTCATTGCGCTGTTCCTGTTCGGTCTGACCGTGTTCACCGACCTGTCGTGGTTCAAGGTGATGGACATTACCGGCAAGATCACCCTCGACCTGTTCGAGCTGGTGCAAGGTGCCGCCAACCGCTGGTGGGAAGCGCGCAACGAGCGCAAGCGCCTGGTGGCGCAGCTGCGTGAAGTGGACGAGCAGGTCGATGAAGTGGTCGCCCCGGTGGTGCCGGACAAGCGCGAGCAGATCAAGGCCCGTGAGCGCATCATCGAGCGCGACGATGCCCTGACCAAGCATGTGGCCCAGCGCGAACAGCAGCCGGCCCCGGTGATCAACATGCCGCCACCGCAGGTCAAGGCGCCCGAGCCGAGCAAGCGGGTGATGAAGGAGAAGCAGGCGCCGCTGTTCGTCGACAGCGCCGTGGAAGGCACGCTGCCTCCAATCTCCATCCTCGACCCGGCCGAGCAGAAGAAGATCGAGTATTCGCCGGAGTCCCTGGCTGGCGTCGGCCACCTGCTGGAAATCAAACTGAAAGAGTTCGGCGTCGAAGTCTCTGTCGATTCGATCCACCCGGGCCCGGTGATTACCCGTTACGAAATCCAGCCCGCCGCGGGCGTGAAGGTCAGCCGCATCGCCAACCTGGCCAAGGACCTGGCGCGTTCGCTGGCCGTGACCAGTGTGCGGGTGGTCGAAGTGATCCCCGGCAAGACCACCGTGGGTATCGAGATCCCTAACGAGAACCGCCAGATGGTGCGTTTCTCCGAAGTGCTGTCGTCGCCGCAGTTCGACGAGAACAAGTCGCCGGTTACCCTGGCCCTGGGCCACGATATCGGCGGCAAGCCGGTGATCACCGACCTGGCGAAGATGCCCCACCTGCTGGTGGCCGGTACCACCGGCTCCGGTAAGTCGGTGGGCGTGAACGCCATGATCCTGTCGATCCTGTTCAAGTCGGGCCCGGAAGACGCGCGGTTGATCATGATCGACCCGAAGATGCTCGAACTGTCGATCTACGAAGGCATCCCGCACCTGCTGTGCCCGGTGGTCACCGACATGAAGGACGCCGCCAACGCGCTGCGCTGGAGCGTTGCCGAGATGGAGCGGCGCTACAAGCTGATGGCGGCCATGGGTGTGCGTAACCTGGCTGGCTTCAACCGCAAGATCAAGGACGCGCAAGAGGCCGGCGAGGTCATCCACGACCCGCTGTACCGTCGCGAGAGCATGGACGACGAGCCGCCGGCGCTGAAGACCCTGCCGACCATCGTGGTGGTGGTCGACGAATTCGCCGACATGATGATGATCGTCGGCAAGAAGGTTGAAGAACTGATCGCCCGTATCGCCCAGAAGGCCCGTGCCGCCGGTATCCACCTGATCCTGGCCACCCAGCGCCCGTCGGTGGACGTGATCACTGGCCTGATCAAGGCCAACATCCCGACCCGCATGGCGTTCCAGGTGTCGAGCAAGATCGACTCGCGGACCATCATCGACCAGGGTGGCGCCGAGCAGCTGCTGGGCCACGGTGACATGCTGTACATGCCGCCGGGCACCAGCCTGCCGATCCGTGTGCATGGCGCGTTCGTTTCCGACGACGAGGTGCATCGCACGGTCGAGGCGTGGAAGCTGCGCGGCGCGCCGGACTACAACGACGACATCCTCAATGGCGTCGAGGAGGCCGGCAGCGGCTTCGAAGGCGGTGGCGGTGGTGGCGACGGTGATGACCCGGAAGCCGACGCCCTCTACGACGAAGCCGTGCAGTTCGTGCTGGAAAGCCGCCGGGCATCGATTTCCGCGGTACAGCGCAAGCTGAAGATCGGTTACAACCGCGCCGCGCGAATGATCGAGTCGATGGAGATGGCCGGTGTGGTCACCCCCATGAACAGCAACGGCTCGCGGGAAGTGATTGCCCCGGGCGGCCCACGCGATTGAAGATCACCCTGCCGGGCACACGAAGTGCCCGGCCCACCCACTGTTCTACGAGGATTTCCATGCGCGCGATTCGCATGCTGTTGGTTTCTGCCCTGGCTGCGGGCACTCTGTCGGCCCATGCCGGCGAGCAGGATGTGCAGCGCCTGACCCAGTTGCTGGAGAAGTCGCAGACCATTGAAGCCAACTTTTCCCAGCTGACCCTTGCCGCCGACGGTGCCAACCTGCAGGAAACCTCCGGCAAGATGACCGTCAAGCGCCCGGGCCTGTTCTACTGGCACACCAATGCACCGCAGGAGCAAGTGGTGGTGTCTGACGGCAAGAACGTCACCCTGTGGGACCCGGACCTGGAGCAGGCCACCATCAAGAAGCTCGACGTGCGTCTGAACCAGACCCCGGCGCTGCTGCTGTCCGGTGACGTGTCGAAGATCAGCCAGAGCTTCGACATCACCTCCAAGGAGCAGGGCGAAGTCATGAACTTCACCCTCAAGCCCAAGACCAAGGACACCTTGTTCGATTCGCTGCTCGTTTCGTTCCGCAAGGGCCTGATCAACGACATGCAACTGACCGACAGTGTCGGCCAGCGCACCAATATCCTGTTCAATGGCGTCAAGGCCAACCAGGCAGTGCCGGACAGCACCTTCAAGTTCGACATCCCCAAAGGCGCGGACGTCATCAAGGAGTAAGCGGAGCCCGTGATGGACCTGTTTCGAAGCGAACCCGTCGCCCAGCCCCTGGCCGCCCGGCTGCGCCCGTCCAACCTGGACGAGTACGTTGGCCAGGAGCATCTGCTGGCGCGCGGCAAGCCGTTGCGCGAGGCGCTGGAGCAGGGTGCGCTGCATTCGATGATCTTCTGGGGGCCGCCCGGGGTGGGCAAGACCACCCTGGCGCGGCTGCTGGCGCAGTTCTGCGATGCGCACTTCGAAACGGTCTCGGCGGTGCTGGCCGGGGTGAAGGAGATTCGCCAGGCGGTCGAGGTGGCCAAGCAGCAGGCCGGCCAGTACGGCCGGCGCACCATCCTGTTCGTCGACGAGGTGCACCGCTTCAACAAGTCGCAACAGGACGCCTTCCTGCCCTATGTGGAGGACGGCACGCTGATCTTCATCGGCGCCACCACCGAGAACCCCTCGTTCGAACTGAACAACGCTTTGTTGTCGCGGGCGCGGGTGTATGTGCTCAAGAGCCTGGACGAAGCGGCGCTGCGCAAGCTGGTCGACCGTGCGCTGAGCGAAGAGCGCGGCCTGGGCAAGCGCAACCTGCGGGTTGGCGACGAGGCCTTCAAGATGCTCATGGCCGCCGCCGATGGCGATGGCCGGCGCATGCTCAACTTCCTCGAGAACGCCTCGGACCTGGCCGACGACGGCGGTGAAATTGGCGTCGAGCTGCTGCAAAGCCTGCTCGGCGACAGCCGTCGACGTTTCGACAAGGGCGGCGAGGCGTTCTACGACCAGATCTCGGCGCTGCACAAGTCGGTGCGTGGCTCCAACCCCGATGGCGCGCTGTACTGGTACGCGCGCATGCTCGACGGCGGCTGCGACCCGCTGTACATCGCCCGGCGCGTGGTGCGCATGGCCAGTGAAGACATCGGCAACGCCGACCCGCGTGCCCTGAGCCTGTGCCTGGCGGCCTGGGACGTGCAGGAGCGCCTGGGCAGCCCGGAAGGCGAGCTGGCGGTGGCCCAGGCCATCACCTACATCGCCTGCGCACCGAAAAGCAATGCGGTGTACATGGGCTTCAAGGCAGCCATGCGCGAAGCGGCCGAGCACGGTTCGCTGGAGGTGCCGCTGCACCTGCGCAATGCCCCGACCAAGCTGATGAAGCAGCTTGGCTACGGCGAGGAATACCGCTACGCCCACGACGAGCCGGATGCCTATGCCGCCGGTGAGGACTATTTCCCCGAGCAACTGGAACCGCGCCAGTACTACCAGCCGGTGCCACGTGGGCTGGAGCTGAAGATCGGCGAAAAGCTGCGTCACCTGGCCGAGCTCGACCGCACCAGCCCCCGCCAACGGAGAAAACCGTGATCGCACTCATCGCCGCCGTCAGTGCCGGCGGCATCGCTGGCACCCTGCTGCGTTTTGCCACCTCCAACTGGGTCGCTGGCAACTGGCCGAAGCATTTCTATCTCGGTACGCTGGCTGTCAACCTGGTGGGCTGCCTGCTGATCGGCCTGTTGTACGGCCTGTTCCTGCACAAACCCATGGTGCCGGTGGAGTTGCGTGCTGGGCTGATCGTCGGTTTTCTCGGTGGCCTGACTACCTTTTCATCCTTTTCCCTGGATACCGTGCGCCTGCTCGAAAGCGGGCAGGTTCCATTGGCCTTGGGCTATACCGGTATTAGTGTGGTGGGCGGGCTGCTTGCGACCTGGGCCGGCCTTACCCTTACCCGATTCTGAACCAACACCTACCTATAACGAGAGAACGATATGCTCGATTCCAAACTGTTACGCGGCCAACTTCAGGAAGTGGCGGACCGCCTGGCCTCCCGTGGCTTCAGCCTGGATGTCGCGCGCATCGAATCACTGGAAGAGCGCCGCAAGGCGGTGCAGACCCGTACCGAGCAACTGCAGGCCGAGCGTAACGCCCGCTCCAAGTCCATCGGCCAGGCCAAGGCCAAGGGTGAAGACATCGCCCCGTTGATGGCAGACGTCGAGCGCATGGCCAACGAGCTGGCCGCCGGCAAGGTCGAGCTGGACGGCATCCAGGCCGAGCTCGACGGCATCCTGCTGACCATCCCCAACCTGCCGGACGCCAGCGTACCGGTCGGTGCCAGCGAAGACGACAACGTCGAAGTGCGCCGCTGGGGCACGCCGCAGGCCTTCGACTTCGAGATCAAGGACCATGTGGCCCTGGGGGAAGTCAGCGGTGGCCTGGACTTCGAGGCAGCGGCCAAGCTGTCCGGTGCCCGCTTCGCCGTGCTGCGTGGCCCGATTGCCCGCCTGCACCGTGCCCTGGCGCAGTTCATGATCAACCTGCACACCGGCGAGCATGGCTACCAAGAGCACTACACCCCGTACCTGGTCCAGGCCCCGGCCCTGCAGGGCACCGGCCAGCTGCCGAAGTTCGAGGAAGACCTGTTCAAGATCAGCCGCGAAGGCGAGGCCGACTTCTACCTGATCCCGACTGCCGAAGTGTCGCTGACCAACCTGGTGGCCGACCAGATCCTCGACGCCAAGCAGCTGCCGCTCAAGCTGGTTGCCCACACCCCATGCTTCCGCAGCGAGGCCGGCGCGTCGGGCCGTGACACCCGCGGCATGATCCGCCAGCACCAGTTCGACAAGGTCGAGATGGTCCAGGTGGTCGAGCCGGCAAAATCCATGGAAGCCCTGGAAGGCCTGACCGCCAACGCCGAGCGTGTGCTGCAGCTGCTGGAGCTGCCGTATCGCGTGCTGGCGCTGTGCACCGGCGACATGGGCTTCGGCGCGGTGAAAACCTACGACCTGGAAGTGTGGGTGCCGAGCCAGGACAAGTACCGTGAAATCAGCTCCTGCTCCAACTGCGGTGACTTCCAGGCCCGCCGCATGCAGGCGCGCTGGCGCAACCCGGAAACCGGTAAGCCGGAGCTGGTGCACACCCTCAACGGTTCCGGCCTGGCAGTAGGCCGCACCCTGGTGGCAGTGCTGGAGAACTACCAGCAGGCCGACGGCTCGATCCGTGTGCCGGAAGTGCTCAAGCCGTACATGGGCGGCGTCGAGGTCATTCGCTGAGATGGATTACCTGCCGCTGTTCCATAAGCTGCAGGGCGGCCATGTACTGGTCGTCGGCGGTGGCGAGATCGCCCTGCGCAAGGCGCGCCTGCTGGCTGACGCCGGCGCCGCGCTGCGGGTGGTGGCGCCGGACGTAGACGGCCAGCTCGCCGCACTGGCCCGTGAGGGCGGTGGCGAGGTGCTGGTGCGCGGCTATCAGCCGTCGGACCTGGACGGCTGTCGCCTGGTGATCGCGGCCACCGATGACCCCGGGCTCAATGCCCAGGTCTCGGCGGATGCGCAGGCGCGCAGCCTGCCGGTCAATGTGGTTGACGCGCCGGCCTTGTGCACGGTGATCTTCCCCGCCATCGTCGATCGCTCACCCTTGGTGGTGGCGGTCTCCAGCGGTGGCGACGCTCCGGTACTGGCGCGGTTGATTCGCGCCAAGCTCGAAGCCTGGATCCCGTCCGCCTATGGTGAGCTGGCTGGGCTGGCCGCGCGTTTCCGGCACAAGGTCAAGGCCTTGTACCCTGATGTCAACCAGCGCCGCGGCTTTTGGGAGAACGTGTTCCAGGGGCCGATCGCCGAGCGCCAGCTGGCCGGGCAGGGTGCCGAAGCCGAACGCCTGTTGCAGGCGATGGTCGACGGCGCACCGGTGCAGCAGGGTGGCGAGGTGTATCTGGTCGGTGCCGGCCCGGGTGACCCGGACCTGCTGACCTTCCGTGCCTTGCGCCTGATGCAGCAGGCCGACGTGGTGCTGTACGACCGGCTGGTGGCTCCGGCCATCATCGAGATGTGCCGGCGCGATGCTGAGCGTATCTATGTCGGCAAGCGCCGCGCCGACCACAGTGTGCCGCAGGACCAGATCAACCGCCTGTTGGTCGACCTGGCCCGGCAGGGCAAGCGCGTGTTGCGGCTCAAGGGCGGTGATCCGTTCATCTTCGGCCGGGGTGGCGAAGAGATCGAGGAGCTGGCCGAGCAGGGCATCCCGTTCCAGGTGGTGCCTGGCATCACCGCCGCCAGCGGTTGTTCCGCCTACGGCGGTATACCGCTGACCCACCGCGACTATGCCCAGTCGGTGCGCTTCGTGACCGGCCACCTGAAGGATGGCACCAGCAACCTGCCCTGGCACGATCTGGTGGCGCCTGCGCAAACCCTGGTGTTCTACATGGGGCTGGTGGGGTTGCCGACCATCTGTGCCGAGTTGATTCGCCATGGCCGTGCGGCCAGTACCCCGGCAGCGCTGGTGCAGCAGGGGACCACACGCAACCAGCGGGTGTTCACCGGTACCTTGGCCGACTTGCCTGAACTGGTGGCCCGGCATGAAGTGCACGCGCCGACCCTGGTGATTGTCGGGGAAGTGGTGCAGTTGCGCGAGAAGCTGGCGTGGTTTGAAGGTTCGCAAGACGCCTGAGCACTCTGTAGCACCTCGTGGGAGCGGGCTTGCCCCGCGATGGCGACAGCAGCGGCAACATTGCCCTGCGCTGTGACGCTATCGCGGGGCAAGCCCGCTCCCACGTGGGGTCTTCATTTGCTCTGCCAGATGCCTTTGCCCGGCAACCGCTCCCGATCATGGGGCAGGCCGAAATCCTGCAGTGGCCCCTTGGGCACGATGCCGTTCGGGTTGATGGTCTTGTGGCTCATGTAATAGTGCTTCTGGATATGCTCCATGTTCACCGTACCCGCCACCCCCGGCCACTGGTACAGCTCGCGCAGCCAGTTGGACAGGTTCGGGTAGTCGCTGAGGCGGCGCAGGTTGCACTTGAAATGGCCGTGGTACACCGCATCGAAGCGCACCAGCGTGGTGAACAGGCGTACGTCGGCTTCGGTCAGGTATTCACCGGCCAGGTAGCGCTGGCGAGCCAGTAGCCCTTCCAGATAGTCCAGCTCATTGAACACCTCGTCGAACGCCGTTTCGTAGGCCTCCTGCGTGGTGGCGAAACCTGCGCGGTACACGCCGTTGTTCACGGCCGGGTAAATGCGCTCGTTGAGTGCATCGATAGTGCTGCGCAGCGGCGCTGGATAGAGGTCCAGAGTATTGCCGGTCAGCTCGTCGAATGCCGAGTTGAAGAGGCGGATGATCTCGGCCGACTCATTGTTGACGATGCGCTTTTCCTGCTTGTCCCACAGCACAGGCACCGTCACGCGACCGGTGTAGTGCGGGTCGTCCTGGGTGTAACGTTGGTGCAGGTACTGCAGGGCATCGAGGTGGTCGCCGCTGGAGCCTTCCTGCTGGTCGAAGGTCCAGCCATGCTCGCCCATCAGCCAACTGACCACCGACACGTCAATCAGCGGCTCCAGGCCTTTGATGGCGCGCACGATCAGGGTGCGGTGGGCCCAGGGGCAGGCGAGCGACACATACAGGTGGTAGCGGCCGGCTTCGGGGGCGGGCAGCGGGTTGCGTCGTTGCGAATTCTCGCGCTGGAAGGCGCCGTCCTTGCTGGTCTGGTACCACTGGTCATGCCAGCGGCCATCGATCAAAAGGCCCATGCTGGAGCTCCTCGGAACAAAGTGTTTGTCGTTGGAGCTCAGTCTAGAGCAAAGCGTTCGAACGAATAGCGCAAAGAGTGGGGTTAACAGATCTGTTTATTTGATGTTTCCACGGGCGGCCCAGTAGGCGCGGGCGGTACTGAACGCCAGCTCGCGGTCTTGGCCCAGGCCACGCAGGGCCAGGGCCATGGTCGCGACCACGGCCATTTCGCCGTAGCTGTCTTCGGCTTCGCCGCGCCAGACGGCAAGCAGGTGCTCCGGCTGCAGGCTGGCGGGCTTCACGTGGCGCTGGGCGCTCAGGGCAGGCCACTCCTCGTCCCAGGCATCGCCGGCCGAAGTGCCGTAGAGATGGCTGGTGACATCCGGGTTGATCTCGATCTCGCCACCGTCACCCTTGATCACCAGTGCATGGTCGCCCAGCAGCCGGCTGGCCTCGCGGTGCACGGCCTGGTAACCGGGGTGGAAGATGCTCTGCAGGCCGCAGCGCGCGGCGAGGGGGTTGAGCACCCGGGCCAGCGAGTGGATCGGTGAGCGCAGGCCGAGGGTGTTGCGCAGGTCGATCATGCGCTGCAACTGCGGCGCCCAGTCCTGCAGCGGGAAGAAGGCCAACTGGTGAGTGTCCAGGGTTTGCGCAACGCTTGCCCAGTCACGGCACAGCGGGATGTCCAGCAGGCCGAGCAGTTGTTCGGTGTACAGTCGCCCGGCGGTGTGGGCGCCGCCGCCATGCATCAGGATGCGTACGCCATTACCGGCCAGGCACTTGGCCGCCAGCAGGTACCAGGGCAGGTGGCGCTTCTTGCCGGCGTAGCTCGGCCAGTCCAGGTCGACGTTGATGCGTGGCGCCTGCAGGTGGGCGCGCAACGCCTCGGTGAAGCCCGCAAGTTCCTCGGCGCTTTCCTCCTTGTGCCGCAGCAGCATCAGGAAGGCGCCGAGCTGGGTGTCTTCGACCTTGCCCTCGAGCAGCAGGGTCATGGCTGCGCGGGCCTCTTCGCGGGTCAGGCCGCGGGCGCCGCGCTTGCCTTTGCCCAGGATGCGCACGAATTCGGCGAAGGGGTGTTCGGTCGGTGTTTCCAGGGTGAGCGGGCGAGGTGCGTTCATATGCAGTTGGTCGGCTTGGGCAGGCCCGCCAGCTTGGCGGCGAGTTTGGCGGGAGTGCCATTGAACAGGCGGTTGAGGTGCGGGCTGTTGCCCTTCTCCGTGCCCAGTTTGAGCGCGGTGTACTTGATCAGCGGGCGGGTGGCTGGCGACAGCTGGTACTCGGCGTAGAACTGGCGCAACAGTTCGAGGATTTCCCAGTGGTCTGTGGTCAGGGCGATGTCTTCGCGGGCAGCCAGTGATTCGGCGACCTCGTGGGACCAGTCCTGCAGGTCGACCAGAAAACCGTCTTTGTCCAGGGCGATGGCGCGATCGCCGACAGTCAGGGTGCTCATAGCCAGCTGTTGACCTTGTCGTAGTGCAGGGTGAGTTCGACGAAGGCCGGGTAGTCCACGGCCTTGGCCAGTGGGCTGGTGAGGGCGCGGGCTTGCAGGTCTTCACCGAGGGCGTACAGGCGCTGTTCGAGGTTGGCGGCTTGCAGGGCGCGCAGGGGCTCGCTACCGGCTTTGAGCGCATAGGTGGCGTCGCCACACAGCAATATTGCGTCTTGTGGGCCGAGCAGGCGCAGGCAGCTGGCCAGGCGCTCGTCCGCGAAAGGCGAGTGGGCAATTACGTGCAGGGTCGTCATCAGAGGGTTACCACCTGGTCGAAACGGGCGATCAGCGCGGCCAGTGCGGCATCGTCGAGTACCTCGAGGGGCAAGGCCAGCGTGGTGCTGTCCAGGCCGCGGCGGGCCAGGCTATGCGCGCAGGCGAACAGTTCCTCGACGCCGAACATCGGCAAGGCCTGGAGGTTGGCGGCCAGGTTTTTTTGCTGCAGGGCGTCCGGGTGCTGATCTTGAGCCAGCTGGAACACCCCGTCGTCTAGGAACAGCATGCCCAGCGGCAGGTCGAAGGCGCCGCCGGCCAGGGCGATATCCAGGGCTTCACGGGCGGACGGGCCGCTCCACGGCGCCTGGCGGCTGATGATCAGAAGCGATTTGGCCATTTCAATCACCCCCAAAGCAGATCAAGCGGTCGGCATCCTGCGCGGCCTCGTGCAACTGGCCGAGGCCCGACAGTTCCCAAGGTGCCGGCAGGTTCACGGCCGGGCGCTGGTAACGGTTGGCCTCTTCTTCGTTGAGCACGCCCCTGCGCAGGGCTGCGGCAATGCAGATCACGGCGTCGAGCTGGTGCTCGCTGATGAACGCGCGCCATTGCTTGGCCACGTCGAGTTCATCCTGCGGCGCGACGATATTGGCCGAGGCGCTGTGCACCCCGTCCTGGTAGAAGAACAGCCGAGCAATTTCATGCCCGCCGGCCAGCACCGCCTCGGCGAAGCGCAGGGCGCGACGCGAGGAGGGCGCATGCGCCGGGGAAAAGACCGCAATGGCGAATTTCATGGAAAACCCGTGTAAAGGAATGCGGCCATGATAAAGCAAAAAGCCCGCGCTGGTGGGCGCGGGCTCGGTCTGCAAGGCCGTGATCGGTCAAGCCTGTTCCTTGCTCTCCGGCAGGAACCAGTTGAGCACCAGGGCGCAGATGCCCCCGGTGGCGACGCCCGACTCCAGCACGTTGCGCAGCGCCGCCGGCATGTGTGCGAGGAACTCCGGCACCTGAGCCACGCCAAGGCCCAGGGCCAGCGACACGGAAATGATCAGCAGCGCCCGACGGTCGAGGCGGGTGCTGGCGAGGATGTTGATACCCGATGCGGCGACTGCACCGAACATCACCATGGCCGCGCCACCCAGGACCGGCTCCGGCACCGCCTGGATAACCCCGGCAACGCTGGGGAACAGGCCCAGCAGCACCAACATGGCGGCTATCCAGATGCCGATATGGCGGCTGGCGATGCCGGTCAGCTGAATGACGCCATTGTTCTGGGCGAAGATCGAGCTCGGGAAAGTGTTGAACACGCCGGCCAGCAGCGAGTTGGCGCCGTTGACCAGCACCCCGCCCTTGATCCGCTGCATCCACACCGGGCCTTCGACCGGTTGGCGCGAGACCTTGCTGGTGGCGGTGACATCGCCGATGGCTTCCAGCGAGGTGACCAGGTAGATCACCAGCATCGGAATGAACAGCGCCCAGGAGAAGCTCACGCCAAAGTGCAGCGGCGTCGGTACCTGGAACAACGCGGCCTGGTGCATGCCGGTGAAGTCCAGGCGGCCCAGGTAGCCGGCCAGGGCATAGCCCACGGCCAGGGCGATGACGATGGCGCAGCTGCGCATCCACACCACCGGGATACGGTTGAGGATGACGATGATTGCCAGCACCACGCCCGACAGCAGCAGGTTTTCGCCGTTGGCGAAGGTGCCGTTGGCCATGGCGCCGAAGCCGCCGCCCATGCTGATCAGGCCGACCTTGATCAGGGTCAGGCCGATCATCAGCACGACGATACCGGTGACCAGCGGGGTGATCAGGCGTTTGACGAAGGGCAGGATGCGCGAAACGCCCATCTCTACGAACGAACCGGCAATGACCACGCCAAAGATGGCCGCCATCACGCCTTCTACCGGCGTGCCCTGCTTGACCATCAATGCGCCACCCGCGATCAGCGGGCCAACGAAGTTGAAGCTGGTGCCCTGCACGATCAGCAAGCCGGCGCCGAAAGGCCCAAAGCGCTTGCACTGCACAAAGGTGGCGATGCCGGAGATCACCAGCGACATGGACACGATCAGGTTGGTATCGCGAGGCGAGACCCCCAGCGCCTGGCAGATCAGCAACCCTGGGGTAACGATCGGCACGATGATCGCCAGCAGGTGCTGCAGTGCCGCCAGCAGGCCGATCAACAGGCGAGGCTTGTCCTCAAGGCCCAGGACCAGTTCGTTGGCAGGCGCCGCCGCGCCCGGCCCGTGTTCGTGTGAACTCATGGGAAATGCTGCCCCGGAAGAAAAAAGGAGCGCATTCTACGGGCTGAATCCCGATAGGGGTAGAGGTTAGGAAGATAGCGTCACAATCGCGGATGAAGCTGACTTAAAGGTCAGTTTGTGCGGCCTTTTCATCGGCCACGAAAAAGCCCGCCGAAGCGGGCTTTTCCTGGCTGCTTGACGGGTTTGAATCAGTCGTCGCGGCCCATGATGCCGAACAGCTGCAGCAGGCTGATGAACAGGTTGTAGATCGACACGTACAGGCTGATGGTCGCCATGATGTAGTTGCGCTCGCCGCCATGGATGATGGCGCTGGTCTGGAACAGGATGCAGACCGACGAGAACAGTACGAAGCCGGCGCTGATCGCCAGTTGCAGGCCGCTGATCTGGAAGAAGAAGCTGGCCAGCACGGCGCCCAGCAGGACGAAGAAGCCAGCGGTGATGAAACCACCGAGGAAGCTCATGTCCTTGCGGGTGATCAGTACGTAGGCCGACAGGCCGCCGAAGACCAGTGCGGTCATGGCGAATGCCGAGCTGACGACTTCGGCGCCACCGCTCATGCCCAGGTAACGGTTGAGGATCGGGCCGAGGATGAAGCCCATGAAGCCGGTGAGGGCGAAGGTCGATACCAGGCCCCAGACCGAATCACGCAGTTTGGCGGTGAGGAAGAACAGGCCGTAGAAGCCGATCAGCACGACGAACACGTTGGGATAGCGAAAGCCCATCTGCTGCGAGACGAAGGCCATGATGCCGCTGAAGGCGAGGGTAAGCGCCAGCAGGCTGTACGTGTTGCGCAGGACCTTGCTGATCTCCTGCTGCTCGACCTGCTGGCCGTGGTGGACGGCGTAATCCTGTTCGCGCATGGCGACACTCCTTTGGTGTGTACCCAGGCGTTGAAGCCTGGCGAATGAAACGTATGGTTGCTGGAGCATACCAGAGCTGCCGCAACCCGCGACACAGAGAGTTTGACAGCTTGTTACATTAAGGTATTATTGCCGCCGCAAAACCAGCTGGAAGCGTGGCCGAGTGGTTTAAGGCAACGGTCTTGAAAACCGTCGATGGGCAACTATCCTAGAGTTCGAATCTCTACGCTTCCGCCATATTCAAAGCCCTGATTATTCAGGGCTTTTTGCGTTTTTGGGGTGTAGAAAACCACTCATGGGAACACCCTGGGGAATGGTTTATTTCGGAAGTGTTGTGGTCCGGTTTTTCCGGACACCAGTTACGGTGATCAAGCTGCCTGCAGCTCCATAGCTATTGGCGACAGGTTGTTGTAACTGTGTAGCCTGATTCGGTTGTATCGCATGTGGAAGCTGGTCATACCCTGCCTGGCTTCTTCAACTGTTGTGTTGGGTACCCAGGCAGGCCGACAAAACTTTCCACGGCAAGGCTTGCCGCAACAGCATCCTGATATCGGAACCCACGACCCGCATGAGAGCCAGCTCTTGTCGCCAAACCAAGCCTCCCTGTTCGATGGCCCGGCAAATTCGTCGTGCGATCGCTCCAGTGGCGTCTAGGGGGCGATAGTAGGCTTGGACCACTGCCCAAGAAACGCGGCAATTCTGCTCTCAATACCACTCTCAACCGTTCGCAGGCGCAGAATGGGTATACCACTTCCGGCCAGGATCTCGTTCTTCATGGCGTCCCGAACTGCCTGCACGGGGTGGTCGTGATACCCGCCATCGACCTCGATTACCCCTATCGGGGTCTTGCCCACTTTGAAATAGATCACGAAATCGCAACTGGCGCGCCTCATGAACGCCCGCTGGGTTTCCGTCCACTCGGGGTTACTCGACGAAGCGAGCTTATCCAGCTGGATCTGCGTGTGGTACATCAACGCCTGGCACGCCGGGTCCGACAGCGCTTCGCGCAGCAATTGCGCCACGATTTGCTCGGACTTGTAGCGTGAATCCTCGGGCCGCAGACGGGCGTGCAGGCGCTCCAGAGACTGGTCGTACTCGCGGTACAGCAAGTCGAATGCCGACACCACAGGCGCACGCACGATCTGCTCATCCTGCGCGTAATAGCTGATGTAGCGGATCAACGCGGCGATGTGGCCATTGTTGTCGGTGAACACCTCGTCACCGGTCACCAAGGTGAAGCGATGTTTGGCCCGCGACACTGCCACGTTGATCATGCGCGGGTCGTCGACGAAATCCAGGCGTCCTTGCGCCTGGTTGTAGCGCTTCTTGTCCAGCACGGTAGAAAAGACGATCTCGTCGCACTCGCGTCCCTGAAACTTGTGCACGGTGTCATTGACGAAGTCGGCCGGCAGGTACTTGTCGGAGAGACCGACCTGTGCTCGGAACGGGGCGATGTAACCGCGGCCTTCACCATCCACTGCGACGGGCTGCCCCTCATCTTCGAGCACCTTTAGCAAGGAATCCAACTCCCGAAGATTGGTGTTCTTGCGTGCATGGTTGCCCTTGGCGGTCACTATCAGGCGCAGGGGCTCTTCGCCGTTATCCACGGTCATTGGCACCAGGGCGTTGTCGTAGAACTGCTGGTTGCAGAACTGGATGATCCTGGGGTGGCATCGGTAATGCTCCTTCAGCAGGGTCCTTGGCAATGCGTCCTGGAACACGGCAATGCACGAATCCAGCAGGCTGAATTGCTCGCAATCGTAGGCCTCGGTCGGCGCCTGAAGCCCCAGCTTCACAGGGATATGCGGCAACTGGCGGTTGTCGCCGACGACGATCAGGTTCTTGGCGCAGCCCAGCGGCAGGATGCCCGGCACGATGTCCTGCAAGGAAGCTTCGTCGATGATCACGTAGTCGAGGATCGCCCCCGGCGCAATCGAGTTGACGATGGAGTGCGTGCCGCTGCCCAGGATAGGGAAACGCTGCAAGAAGGCATTGAAGTCCCTGCGGTAGGTTTTGGCATCGAAGCTGCCATGCGGCGGTGCCTGGCCTTGCAGATGCTGTTTCAGATGGTGCATGGACGCTGTTGTCAGCTCTTTCAGCAAGGCCGTGAAGTTTGCTTGCGCCAAGGATTCACGGCACGTCCGCAGCTCGGCTTCCTTTTCCTGTGCTGACTTGTCGTAGTAATGCATCTGCAGAGCATTGAACGCGGCCATGCGCGCCTCGCCCTCGGCGAACAGTCTGGTGCGAAAGATTCTGAATTTGAACAGCAGTTCGATGCGGTCCTTGAGCTGAACGCGCTGCTCGCCAAGGTGCGCCAAGTAGGCCATGAGGTCGGCAGTCTTGCGCGGGGTATGCCCGTACTTGTCCAGCGAACCTGTGGCCTGCACACCGTTTTCTGCCTGCCACTGCTGCAGGTAGCGCCGCTCGATGACCAACTCGTCCAGTTCGATCTGCAGTTGTGCCACTCTGTTGTGGTCTTGCAGGTACTGCTTCAAGCGGCTCAGCAAAGCCTGGATCTCTTGAAGGGACGGTGCCGGCCCGGGCGTGCTGGAGGGCCACGCAGGCAGGTTGGCGAAGAAGGCCTCGCGGTTATCCGTGTTGCCAAGCTTGGCTACCAGGTAGCCCAGGTCGCATTTCTCCAGCTTTTCGTAGACGTTTTCCACGGCCGCATTGTTGTTGGACAGCACCGCCACCGTCTGTCCGCGCAGCAGGATATTGGCGATGATGTTGAGAATGGTCTGGGTCTTGCCGGTTCCTGGCGGGCCTTCGATCACGCTGATTTGCGCGCTGAACGCCCGCTCGACTGCCTGGTACTGGCTTTCGTTCAGTCCGAACGGATAAATGAGTCCCTGACCTGGCGCCAGCGTGCCGTTGCGCCCTGTGCAATAGGCTTGCAAGGCAGTGCTAGCGACGGCAGGCAGTTTTCCAAGCTGAGTCACGACATTGCTGGCTATGTCACCATCAGCCTTCGACTGTGCTTGAGCCTGTCGGGCTTTCGCAACGGTCGTGAAATAGTTGAAGACCGGCGTTTCCTTGATCGAGGTAGGGGCGGTAAATACGATGCCGTCCATTTTGTGGACATAGGGCCGGTTGGCTCCCGGATAGTACACCACGGCATATCGCTCACCGTAGATCACAGCTTTGTCGATGGGCGTTACTATCGTGCTGCCGGCTTTAGTGAGCAGTACATTGCTCAACTCGCGGTAGGGTGACACTCGGCAGCTATTGAGCGGGCGGGTGTATTTTTTACTGGAGGGGAAATGACAGGTCAGTTCCAATGTTTCGTGCTTGTCGCTCCAGCGAATCGTCCAGTCGCTGATCTTTGCGGTCTTGTCCTCACCATCCACCTGAATCGAAGCCATATTCCTTTGTTCCCTTGCACATGAAATTCGGTTACGTCTTGTGCCGAATGCTGCTTTTCCAGTGAGATGTCATAGTGCCACCCTTGTGTGCAAGGTCGATAGCTGGTTTGTACGTTTCTCTGTAGGTCAAAAAACATTTGAAGTGAGGTTAATAAGAGGCATTCGCTCCTTATTGCCAGCATTGCTACGCGGATGCCATTCACGGACTCAACAACGCTCAGGATTTTTCTTCAATAGATAGCCCAGTGGCTGCTCCCTGTCATCAAAGCGGAGAATGGCCTCGCAGTGTCTGCCTATATGGTTGGCATTCGATTCGCTGATTTTCCTGTAGCCATTTACCCAAATCGGCTATCGGCACCCTCTTGCTGTTGATGTAGCAGTCTTCATCCATGCGAGGGTTGCACCAGGCAGTTTCTGAGGGGTTGAAGAGCTTTTGGCGCGACTGATGCAGCCTCACCCTTTTCCTGATTCCACGCTACCCACATTACTGATGTACTGCTTGTCGAAGGTTGAAACCAATTCATTATCCGGGACACCTGGATCTAAATAGAACTTCATTAGGTGTACGGTCCCGGAATGAGATGGTGCGTCGTGCACGTGTCGGATCTTCCTGATGCCTGAGGGTGGGTGGCATGCTGCTCGAGCCTTAGGCTCTGTACGAAAAGTTTTGTGGGAGCGGGCTTGCCCCGCGATGGAGTGCGAAACGCTTCTGTGCCCGATATCAAATACGCCGCAAATTCGGGCTTTGCTGCCGCGTTGCGGCAGATCGCGGGACAAGTCGCATCGGCGCACCGCCGCTCCCACAACGGTGGATGACCGTACTTTTCGTACAAGACCTAGTTTCCACCCTCAAGGCCAAACGCTCGCCCAGCCCCTGTGTTCACTGCAACGTCGGTGACCTGAAGGGCGAGGCCATGTCAGCCAGCGTCAGTTCGATATGCGCGATCAACCCGGCGAGGTGATCGGCCTTTTCCAGTTGGCCGTGTGCCTTCAGCCGCGCCAGCTCCTGGCACAGGTTCAGCAGATGTTTTTGCAGGGAAAGGGCGGAGGTGTGGTACTGATCCATGTCGATCTCATATGAAGGGCCTCCTTGCCGTTGTTAGTGCCAACGAAGGTATCAGCTCATTCCGCGTGCCAATACTGATCATTCATACACGCTTCCTGAATTGGCGATAACTCGGCTACAGAACACTCAGATTGGTCCTACGAATAGATCAGGGCTTGATTTTTGGGTGTTCTCCAACGGTCGCGCCAGAAACCTTGGCATGGTTGGGCTTAAGCCTTACACGCAGCGTCGATAACGAACTTGACGCCGTAGGACGTCTTCTAATGAGCCGAAACGATATGTTGCAATTGCCTTGCACGGGAAGTTGCTGGCCCCGGCGCTCCCGCTTTGGCGGTTTCTGCTAGCATCGACCCTTTTCACCGCCAGGGAGAGGCATGTGAAGTACGTCGTGATAGAGCACCACCGCAGCGAATACCCCACCCCCATCACCTTCGCCGGCGGCACGTTGCTGGACATCGGTCAGCGCTACGAGGGCGAGGAGCCTTGGCAGGACTGGTACCTGTGCAGTTGCAGCGGGCAGGCGCCGGGCTGGGTGCCGGCACAGGTGATCGAGCGGATCGGCGTCGATCGGGGCAGGGCGGTGGAGGCTTATTGCGCCCATGAACTGGACATCGACCCGGGCCAGCAGGTGGAAGGCCTGCGGCCACTGAACGGTTGGCTGTGGTGCCGCAACTTGCGTAACGGCGAACTGGGCTGGCTACCGCAGGAGAAACTGCGCATGCTGGGCTCCTGAAAGCTCATCTGATCTGCTTTTTTTCCACGAACCTGAATCTGTAACCGTATCAGCGCCGAGCCGACAATACCTGCCAGGCCCGGCGCTTGCGAACCGGCAAACGCCGGGCCGGTTGCGCTGCTCTGCACCCGCATCGGCCGGCCCCGCTGTTCCGTTATCACACTGTAGAGGTTCCGATGGGCAAGCTTGCTCTGTTCCTGGGTGGTTTTCTGCTGCTGACTATCATGATCGGTTTGCTGGGTACCATTCCGCCAGGTTGAAAACCCACGCTTCATCCCTCAGCCCGTCTGGCATCAAGGCGGGCTCGATTTTCTCCCTCCGGCCCTTGGCCATTTGCCGCTGTCGTCTAGACAGGCGGTAGCTGCAAGTCATTCTCAAGTGCAAGGTGCTCGTGTACTCTCCCGCCCCCGTAAAAAGGGCCCGGGAACACGGGCCGATCACCTGCCTTGGAGACAATACGCACTATGGAATGCAAGAAAGACACTGCAGCGATGCTGGAGTGGCGCAGTCGCTATCTCGCAGAGGGCATCCTGCATGAGGAGGACTACGATCAGGCACTGCGCAGTGCCGAAGCGTTGGAGCATTCTGGAGTGATCAGTGCAAGTGAATGGATCGAAATGGTCAGGTTGGCCAATACGGCGTTGCTGAAGCTCAGATAAATCCTGCAAGCGTTGCCGAAACTGTCCACAAAAAACGTGGGTAGGTCTGTGGATAAAGTTCCCTGGGCCTTGTGGTCCGTGGCTTCTGTCAAATTGAGCAGAAAGTGAACAGCGTTTTCACCCTCTGTTTTTGAGCTCACGGACGCGCGGCGCGCAGGGCCTGCAGCAGCTCGCGTACCCGCGCCGGCACGTCGCCAGTCGGGTACAGCGCATGCATCTGCGGGTCCTGGCCGGTGCTGGAGGTCAGGTGGTAATCGGCGCAGACCCGCACCAGGCGCCCGGCGCGCACCTCGGGTTCGGCCAGCCAGTCGGCCAGCCGGGCGATGCCGGCGCCGGCCAGGGTGCTTTGCAGCACCGCGACACCTGAACCCAGGCGCAAACGTGGCTGTGGCCGCAGGCTGGTGATGTGCCCCTCGCGGCAGAAGTGCCAGGCCTTGAGGATGCGTGGCGCGGTGTGCAGGATCAGTGCGTGCCGCTCCAGATCCTCCAGCCCCTGGGGTGTGCCTTCGCGAGCCAGGTACTGCGGGCTGGCATACAGGTGTCGACGGTAGCTCCACAGCGGGTAGCCGATCAGCTCGCTTGACTGAGGGAATGCGCCGCGGATGACGAAGTCGAGCTTGCCCAGCAGCGGGTCGAGCGCCTGGTCGCTGAACTGCACATCGAGGGTCACCTGTGGATGCCGCCTGGAGAACTCGGCCAGTACCTGCGGCAGTACCTGCTGGGCCAGAACCTCGGGTGCGGCCAGGCGGATCCAGCCCTGCGCGCTGCCCGCCAGCGCGGCCAGTTCATCGGCGGCATCGCGTTGCACATCCAGCAAGCGCTCGGCGTGGGGCAGCAGGCGTTCGCCGGCTTCGGTGAGGGTCACGGTGCTGGCGCTGCGGTTAAACAACTTGGCACCGCTGTTATCTTCCAGCGCCTGCACCGCGCGGGTAACGGCGCTGGGAGAGCGGCCCAGGGCGCGGGCTGCGCTGACGAAGCTGCGCTTGTGCGCAACGCTGACGAATGCTTGGATCTCACGCAGCATGTCCAGGGCCATGGGCTTTCCTCGTTGCAGTTTTCGCAACGTGGCATTTCAACACAAGTGCGGCGCTTTGATTAGTCTGGCGGCCTGCTTATTGCCGCCTGGACTGCCGACATGATGGATATCGCCCTGCTTTCGCTGTTTGCCTTCGCCGCTGGCCTGATCGACGCCGCCGTGGGTGGCGGTGGGCTGATCCAGATCCCGGCCCTGTTCAACGTGTTGCCCACTGCGCAGCCGGCCGCGCTGCTGGGTACCAACAAACTGGCGTCGGTCTGTGGCACCAGCTTTGCCGCGCGCTCGTTCATCCGCAAGGTGCAGCTTGACTGGGGGCTGATCGTGCCGGCGGCGCTGAGCGCCTTCGTCATGTCGTTCTGCGGCGCGGCCACGGTGTCGCTGGTGCCGGCCAGCGTGATGCGGCCGATGGTGCTGGCGATGATCGTGCTGATGGCCGTCTACACCTTCTGCAAGAAGGACTTCGGTACCTTGCACAAGCCCACCGTCATCGGCCGCAAGGAGCAATGCCTGGCGGTGTTGATCGGTGGCGCCATCGGTTTCTACGACGGCCTGTTCGGGCCGGGTACCGGCAGTTTCCTGATCTTCCTGTTCATTCGCTTCTTCGCCCTCGACTTCCTGCATGCCTCGGCCTCGGCGAAGCTGGTGAACATTGCCACCAACCTGGCGGCACTGGTGTTCTTCATCCCTTCGGGCAATGTGCTGTGGGCGATTGCCCTGCCGATGGCGCTGTTCAACATCCTTGGCGCGCTGACGGGCACCTGGCTGGCGGTGCGCAAGGGGGCGGGGTTCGTACGCGGGTTGTTCCTGATCCTGCTCTGTGTGCTGATCGCCAAGCTGAGCTGGGACCTGTTCAGCGGCTGAGTCAGACCACTATCTGGCGCTGGACCTCGTCCAGCTCGATACGGTTGCGGCCGTGGGCCTTGGCGCGGTAGAGCGCCTGATCGGCCCTGGCCAGCAGCACGTCGAGGCTGGGCGCGACAACATCACCGCTGCAACCGGCGATGCCGATACTGACCGTGATCTGCAGGCGCTGCCCGGCCTCGGCGAACTGCAGGTCCTGGACGGCCCGGCGCAGGCGTTCGGCAGTGAACCTGGCCAACTCCGGCGCCAGCCCCGGGACGACAATGGCGAACTCCTCGCCACCCAGGCGGGCGAACAGTTCGCCGTCATGCAGCTGGTCGTGCAGGGTGTCGGCAAACTGGCGCAGTACCAGGTCTCCCACTGCGTGGCCGTGGCGGTCATTGATAGTCTTGAAATGATCGATGTCGAGCATCATCAAGGTCAACGGCAGGGCTGGAGCCTGCTGCTGACGACTGTCGAGCAGGCCGTTGGCACGGCGGGTGAAGGCGCTGCGGGTGAGGGAGCCGGTGAGGTGGTCGATGGTGGCCTGGTGCGCCATGCGCGCCATCAGGCTACGGTTGGCATTGCTCACGCAGGCCACCACCAGCGGGCCGAGCACCAGCATGGCGATGCCCAGGCGTGCCGACATCAAGGTGGTCACGCCCGGCTCGCTCTGCGGCACGCTGAAGTGCATGAGGTTCTGCGCCACGGCAACGATCAAGGTGCTGCCGGCAGTGAGGGTCAGCAACGAAACGAGAAAAGGCGAGTAGCTCAAGGCGCACCACAGCAGGGCGGCGATCGGGAAGGCAATCGCCCCCGGTCCGCCGAAAAAGATGCTCAATGCCAGCGAGGCCAGCAACACCAGCAGCGGGGCAAGGGAGATCGGCTGGCTGCCGCTGCGGGTGAAAGCGCGGGGCGAGGGGGCGGTGAGCAGTACCGGCAGGACCAGCACGCTGGTGGAGAACTGCTCGCTGAACCAGGCCAGCCAGGTGGCGCGCAATGACTGCTCGAACCACGGCGCGGCCATGACGCAGGCCAGGCTGGCGGCCACCATGCCACCGACAGCGCAGGCGCCGAACAGGCACAGGGTGCCGTGGGGTGTGCGCAGGCGCCTGTGCACCCGTGGCAAACGGGCCATCAGGTACCAGATGCTGAGGATGGCGCCAAGGTTGCACAGGTTGAACCACAGGGCCGGTTGCCAGGCGGAGCCGGTGACCAGGTCGGCAGCGACCATCCCCAGGTAGATCAGGCCGAAGCCGAGCACCGTGGCCTGGCGTGGGTTGCGCAGCAAGACCCCGGCCAGCACGGCGTTGACCGGCCAGAACAGCGACAGGGATTCGATCGGCCTGGCCAGGATGCCCGTAAGTGTCAGGGCGAGCGTCAAGCCGAACAGGATGGCTAAAGGCAGCAGGCGCGACGGAACTGGAGACACCATAAGCTCGACCGGCAAGCGAGGACGGAATCCAGGAAAACGACCGTAGGCACCTGGGGCAAAGTCGCGTCAGTTTGTTTCAAGTCGCCAATTGATGTCAATTCGCCGGGAATTTCCTGAATACTGCGTCAGATTACAAGCCAAAAAACCACGGCACCATCAGCACGGTCACCAGCATCACCAGCAAGGTGAATGGCACCCCGACCTTGACGAAATCGGCGAAGCGATACTGCCCGGGGCCCAGCACCAGGGTGTTGACGGGCGACGACACCGGGGTCATGAACGCGGCCGATGCGGCGAGCGCGACCGTCATGGCGAACGGGTAGGGCGACATGCCCAGCTGTTGCGCGGTGCTGATGGCCACTGGCGCCATCAATACTGCCGTGGCGGTGTTGGAGATGAACAGGCCGATGACGGCGGTGACAGCGAACAGGCAGGCGAGGATCGCGCTTGGCCCGGCACCGCCGAGCAGGCTCACCAGGGCGCCCACCGCCAGGTCGATGCCGCCGGTCTTTTGCAGTGCCAGGGCGAACGGCAGCATGCCGACGATCAGCACCAGGCTCTGCCAGTGGATGGCGCGATAGGCGCTGTTCATGTCGATGCAGCGCCCCGCGCCCATCAGCAGGCAGCCGATCAGTGCGGCGAGCACGTTGGGCACCAGGCCACTGACCATCAACCCGACCATCACTGCCAAACTCAGCAAGGCATAAGGCGCCCGGGCGCTTGCGGGTGCCACCTGGTCGATCTCGGCCGGCAGGCTCAGCACCAGGAAGTCGCGGGGCTTGGCCTGCAGCTGGCGCACCGCTTTCCACGGCCCGACTACCAGCAAGGTGTCGCCCAGGCGCAGCTTTTCTTCAACCAACTGCTCCTCGATGGCCAACTGGTCGCGCCGCAGCCCCACCACGTTGAGGTCGTAGCGGGTACGGAACGCAAGTTCGAGGATGCTCTTGCCTATCAGTTGCGAGCCTGGCGGAAGCGACACTTCCGCCATCCCCAGTTCCTGGGACTGGTCGATGAAGTAGGCCGCCTTGAAGTGCAGCGGCTCCAGTTGCATGGTCTGGCACAGGCTGCGCAGGTCGTCGCGGTTGGCGAACAGGTCGAGCAGCAGGATATCGCCCTGCTGCAGCACGGTGCCCGAGTCGGCGGCGATCACCCGGGTGGTGAACTTGTGCTGGCGCTCGATGCCGACCACGTTGGCGCCATGCCGGGTGCGCAGTTCCAGTTCGCCCAGGGTATGGCCGATCAGTGGCGAGTGCGGGCGAATGCGCAGGCGGCGTTCGCGGCCGTTGAGTTTGTAGTCCAGCACCAGGTCGAGCAGGGTGCGGCGGGTTTCCACCCGGCCATCCTTGCGCACTTCGCCATTGAGCCAGTGGCGGGTCAGCAGCATGTAGCCGATGCCCAGCACCAGCACCACCAGGCCGAACGGAGTGAAGCTGAAAAAGCTGAAGCCGCTTTGGCCGTGGCGCATCAGTTCGCTGTGCACGACCACGTTGGGTGGCGTGGCCACCAGGCTGAGCATGCCGCTGATCAGCCCGGCGAAGCTCAGCGGCATCATCAGCCGGCTGGGGGGGAGCTTCAGGCGCGCGGCAATGCTCAGCACCACCGGGATGAAAATCGCCACCACCCCGGTGGAACTCATCACCGAGCCCAGGCCGGCCACCGCGACCATCAGCAGGACCAGCAGGCGTGCCTCGCTGTTGCCGGCGCGCTCGCTCATCCATTCGCCGATGCGGTAGGCGATGCCGGTGCGTACCAAGCCTTCGCCGATCACGAACAGTGCAGCGATCAGTACCACGTTGGGGTCACTGAAACCGGCCAGGGCCTGGTCCACGGTAAGGATGCCGGTGAGCGGCAGGATCAGGATCACCAGCAACGCAACCACGTCCATGCGTGGGCGGTTGATGATGAACAGCACGACGACGATGGCCAGCAGGCCGAGGACCCAGAGCAACTCTTGGTTCATGGGGAGGGGGTGTTCCTTCACACGAGGGCGCGAAAAGCGATGGTCCTAGTGTGGCAGCTTGACGCGAATGCGTCGTTGACGTGCTGCAATGTTTTGCCGGGCGAAACGATCGCGGGCGGTGCGGCCTTACATCAAGCCTGCACCGCCCGCGAGGGTGTCAGCGTCGATCAGTGACGGTGCTTGTGCTTGCGGTTGCTGTCACCCATGTGGTTGCCGATGGCGCCACCGGCTGCGCCGCCAAGGCCTGCGCCGATGGTCGAACCGTTGGAGCCGCCGAGCTTGCCGCCGATCAGCGAGCCGCCTGCCGAACCCAGGCCGCCACCAATGGCTGCCTCGGTGCGGTTGCCTTTGCGTGCGCCGACGGCGCTGCCGGCCGCGCCGCCCAGGCCTGCGCCGATGGCGGCGCCGGTGCTGCCGCCGATCTGTTTGCCGACCACGTTACCCAAGGCGCCGCCCAGGCCGCCGCCGATGGCCGCGGTACCGTCACCGGCGAAAGCACCCTGGCAGAGCAGCAGGCCGAGGGCGAGGGAAGGCAGAGTCAGACGCATGTTGTGAACCTCAGAGGAATCATCAGGGTGGGGTGCCGCCTTGCGGGCGGCGAATCAAGGTTGGGAAGACGCTTCAGCGCTGGTAGCGGTCACGGTACTGGCGATCGTCGTCGTCATCGCGATCATGGCGGTGGTGATGGCGGTGGCCGCGATCACCGTCGCGCCAGCCATCATCATCGTCGTGGTAGTGGTGGCTGTAGCAGCCGCCAAGCAACAGCACGGCGGTGATCAGCGAAAGGCTTGCGAGGCGAGTCTTCAAGATATAGGTCCTTGATCGGTAAAGGTTTACCGGGTACTCGCTGAGACCTTGGCCGATCGATTTGGTTTCTTTACCCCGCAAAATATTGGTGCCCTGGCGATAAGCGGCATCCAGGCCAGGGCGGGTGGACGAAACGTCGTGCACAGGGCTGGCACTGAATCAGGTCGGGACAGACGCCGAACCCTGGTTTGCCGTGCTAGAGTCGCGTTCTTTTTTGTCCCGAGGATGGAACATGCGAGCGATTCTGCCGATGACTGTGGCGCTGCTGCTGGTGGGCTGTGCGTCGTCGACCATGGAGGCAGCGCGTACCGGCGCGCCGACCGCGCGCCTGGACTCGCACAAGACCCCGGATGTGGTCGCCCAGTGCATCCAGTTCAGCTGGCAGGAAGAGAATACCTTCGGCGTGGATGCCAGCGGCTACCTTGAAGCGCGCAAGGCGGGCGGTTTCACCGTGTATACCCGCGAGGCGGAGTCGTTCGTTGATGTCTATGCCCAGGCCGGCGGCACGCGGGTGGATTACTACGCCCAGCACAACGACGGCATGGCCCTGCAGCGCCGGGCGGCAGCGGCGACCTGCCTGTAAGGCTGCGCTCAGCGCAGCCGCGCCTCCAGCCCGGCAATATGCGCCTGCAAGCGTTCATGCTCTTCGCGCTCGGCACCGATGTCCTCGAACACGCTGATCAGGTGCTCCGGCTGGCCATCGGCATGCCGCTGCAGCGAAGTGCGCGCGCGCACCCAGATAAAGCGGCCATCCTTGTGCCGCACGCGTTTTTCCACTTCATAGCGCTCGATTTCGCCGGCCAGCATGCGCCCTAGCAGCACGAGGTTGTCCGGCAGGTCGTCGGGGTGGGTCAACTGCTGGAAGGTCATGGCATACAACTCGGCCTCGCTGTAGCCCAGCAATTCGCAGAGGCCGCCATTGACCCGTCGCCAGGTGCCGTCCGGGTCGATATAGGCCAATGCCCCCCAGGCCAGTTCGAAGATCGCGCGAAAGCGTTCCTCGCTCTGGCGCAGGTGTTCCTCGGCGACCTTGCGTTCGGTGTTGTCCATGCTGATGCCGACCATCTTCACCGGGCGCCCGACGCTGTCCTGCAGCACCGTCGCGCGCGAGGCGATCCAGCGCTGGCTGCCATCGGGCCGGGTGATGCGAAAATCACACTCGCAGCCAGTGCCTTGCGCGACCGCCTGGGCGTACATGCCCTGCATGTGGCGGGCGTCTTCGGCGTGGATATGGGCCCAGAAATCCTCGTTGCGCCGTACCGGCCAGCCATACACCGCCTCGACGTTGGGCGAGTAGGTGACCTCGTCGCTGACCAGGTTCCACTCCCAGGTGACGATGCGCGCGCCTTCCTGGGCCAGCTTCATGCGCATTTCGCTCTCCATGATCTCGGCGGTGTAGCGCCGGCGCACATCGGTCATCGGCAGCTCGACCACCTCGGCCTGCTGCACGCTTTGCAGGGCTTCCTCGCCGTAACGCAGCCAGATCCAGTTGACCTTGAGGAAGTCCGCCAGCTTGCGCAGGTTGTCGTAGTCGATCTCGCCGCCGCGTGTCCATTTGTGCACCGCCGTGCGCGATATCCCCAGGGCCGTGCCAACCGCTTGCAGGGTCAGCTTGTGGTGTTCGAGCAGTTCCTTGAGGCGAAAGGCGAAGCTGTTTTCCGTCATGGGTGCTGGATCCTTGGGCGGGGGCCGAAGGCCGCAGTATACCTGAGCTGTCAACCTCAGGTTGACGGGTATTGCCGCGCCGGCGCAGGGGCGGTTAACGTGGCAGCTGACTCCATCAGGACAGGGATGTACTACCGCATGAGCCGATCACTGGAACTCAATCGCGCCAGTTGGGATGAGCGCGCGCCGCTGCACGCGGCCTCGAAGGATTATGAAGTCGAGACATTCGTCCGCGACCCCGGGCACTTGTCCGAGGTCGTGCGTTTCGACCTGCCACGGCTGGGCGACCTTCGCGGTTTGCGCGCGGTGCACCTGCAATGCCATATCGGTACCGATACCCTGTCGCTGGCTCGGCTTGGTGCCCAGGCCTGGGGCCTGGATTTCTCGGCGGCGTCGCTGGCGCAGGCGCGCAGTTTGGCCGGGCGCTGCGGCGCGAGCATCGAGTATGTGCAGGCGGACGTTTATCGTGCCGAGCAGGTGCTGCCGGCAGGCAGCTTCGATCTGGTCTACACCGGCATCGGCGCCTTGTGCTGGTTGCCTGATATCGAGCGCTGGGCGCGCACGGTGGCGGCCTTGCTCAAGCCGGGCGGACGCCTGTTCCTGCGCGATGGCCATCCGATGCTGATGGCAGTCAACGAGGACCATCAGGACCGGCTGCAACTGGACTACCCGTATTTCGAGCGTGAAGCGCCCACGGTGTGGCACAGCGAACAGACCTACGTGGACACCGACCAGGCGCTGGCCCAGACCGAGACCCATGAGTGGAACCACGGGCTGGGCGAGGTGATCAGCGCACTGCTGGGCAATGGTCTGCGGCTGACCGCCCTTGAGGAGCACCAGAGCATCCCCTGGGAGGCGTTGCCGGGGCAGATGGAAAGGGGCGCCGACGGTGAGTGGCGCCTGATCGAAGCCCCCTGGCGCCTGCCGCTGAGCTACACGCTGCAGGCGCTCAAGGGCTGAACCTCAGGACAGGTAACCGCCATCGACATTGAGTGCGGTGCCGGTGGTGTAGCTGGACGCGCTGCTTGCCAGGTACAGCACGGCGCCGGCCATTTCGCTCGGATCGGCCACGCGCTTGAGCGGGATATGTTGCAGGGCGGCGTTGAGGATGCTGTCGTTCTTTACCAGTGCCGAGGCGAACTTGGTGTCGGTGAGGCCCGGCAGCAGGGCGTTGCAGCGGATACCGAAAGGTGCGCACTCCTTGGCGAACACCTTGGTCATGTTGATCACCGCCGCCTTGGTCACCGAGTAGATACCCTGGAACAGGCCGGGCGACACGCCGTTGATCGAGGCCACGTTGATGATGCTGCCGCCGCCGTGCTCGCGCATCAGCTTGCCGGCCTCTACCGACATGAAGAAGTAACCGCGGATGTTCACGTCGACGGTCTTCTGGAAGGCGCCCAGATCGGTGTCCAGCACATTGCAGAACTGTGGGTTGGTGGCGGCGTTGTTGACCAGGATATCGAGGCGGCCGAACTGCTCGCGGATCCCGGCGAACACCTGCTGGATCTGCTCCATCTCGCCAATGTGGCAGGCCACCGCGGTGGCCTTGCCGCCGGCGGCGATGATCGCCTCGGCCACCTGCTGGCAGCCGTCGAGCTTGCGGCTGGAGACGATCACATGGGCGCCCTGCTGGGCCAGCAGGTGGGCGATGGCTTCACCGATGCCGCGGCTGGCGCCGGAGACGAAGGCGATCTTGCCGTCGAGGTCGAACAGCTGGGTCTTGGACATGCTTGTATTCCTTGTTGTCTGTCGCTGCCGGGTTTACAGGCGGGATTTGTCGATCAGTTGCAGGCTCATGTGCTCCAGCAGGCGGTTCATGTGGATGAACTGGGCGAAGCGTTTGTCCTGGGTCTGGCCGTGGAAGAAGCGGTAGTAGATCTGCTGCACGATGCCGGCCAGGCGGAACAGGCCATAGCAGTAATAGAAGTCGAAGTTGTCGAGCGTGATACCTGCGCGCTCGGCGTAGTAGTCGACGAACTGTTGGCGGGTCAGCATGCCTGGTGCGTTGCTGGGCTGGCGGCGCATCAGTTGCACCGGTGCCGGGTCGCTGGCCTCGATCCAGTAGGCCAGGCTGTTGCCCAGGTCCATCAGTGGGTCGCCAATGGTGGCCATCTCCCAGTCCAGCACGCCGATGATGCGCATGGGGTTGTTGCTGTCGAGGATGACATTGTCGAAGCGGTAATCGTTGTGCACGATGCCTGGGCGCGGGTGGTCGGCCGGCATTTTTTCGCGCAGCCAGGCAATCACCTGCTCCCAGCGCGGCGCGTCGGGCGTCAGGGCTTTTTCATAGCGGCTGGCCCAGCCTTCGATCTGGCGTTGTACATAGCCTTCCGGCTTGCCCAGGTCGGCCAGCCCGCAGGCGTTGTAGTCCACTTGGTGCAGTTCGACCAAACGGTCGATGAAGCTCTTGCACAGGGCTTCGGTGCGGGCAGGGTCAAGATTCAGTTCGGCCGGGATATCCGAGCGCAGGATGATGCCGTTGACCCGCTCCATCACATAGAACTCACCGCCGATCAGCGATTCGTCGGTGCAGTGCACGTAGGCTTTGGGGCAGTAAGGGAAGCCTTCGTTGAGCCGGTTGAGGATGCGGAACTCGCGGCCCATGTCATGGGCCGATTTGGCCTTGTGCCCGAATGGCGGGCGGCGTAGCACGAATTCCCGCTGCGGGTAGGCCAGCAGGTAGGTGAGGTTGGAGGCGCCACCGGGGAACTGGCTGATGGTCGGCAGGCCTTCAAGGCCGGGAATGTGATCCTTCAGAAAGGGATCGATGACGGCGGCATCGAGTTCTTCGCCGGGGCGGACCTGGGTGGACTGATCGGTGATCGTCATGCGATTTCCTTATGATCAATAGCAAGGACTATTGGCTAATCTAATTTCCCATGACTGTTGGTACAAGCGTGCCAGACGCTTATTGGTCGGGGTGTTGCCGGGCGATCAACGGCCTTGATGCTGGGCAGGCAAAAAAAAACCGAAGCGCAAGACGCTTCGGTTTTTTCATTCGCAGTTCGCGCCGCCGATCAGGCCGGGAACAGCTCGCTGAGCTTCATCGACAGCATCATGTCGCCTTCGACGCGCAGCTTGCCGCCCATGAAGGCCTGCATGCCGTCGGTGTCACCGCTGACGATGCCCTTGAGGGTCTCGCTGTCCAGCACCAGGGTGCAGTTGGCGTCGGCGTTCTCGCCTTCCTGGATTTCGCAGGTGCCATCCTTGACGAGCAGCGCGTAGTGCTTGTCTTCGTCGGTGATGTTGAAGCCGAACACCAGGTCCAGGCCGGCGGCAGCGGCGGGGTTGAATTTCGCTTTCATTGCCTCGACGGCTTTTGCTACATCGCTCATGGTGTTTTCCTTATTAAGTGATATTCAAGTCCGCAGGGACAAAACAGGCCGGGTTCATCGGTAGGTGATGAGCTCCGGCGCCCTCAGCAGCTGCACGTGGGCTTGGCTGTTGAAGGAGGCCAGTACCACGTCACGGCCACGGAACTTCAGGTGGCTGAGCGACGTGTTGATGATTTGCCAGTTCAGGGCGAACGCCTGAGCGGGCGTGATTGCGCAAGTCAGGTGGAGCAGGGCGGCAATGGTGCCACCCGAGGTGAACAGGGCGATGTTTTCACCGCTGGCAGCGCTGTCGAGCAGCCGCTGCAGACCGCCACCCACCCGGCCAGTGAAGGCCTGCCAGGTTTCCAGGTTGTCGTCGTGGGCATGCTCGCCCGCGTGCCAGCGCTGTACCATCAAGGCGAACAGGCGCTGGAACTCACTGCGGTTCTGCGCAGCGTTGCGCAGTACGTGCAGCGCTTCGGGCTCATCGGCCAGCAGGCCGGGGAGCAGGGCGCGGATCACCCCGTCGGCATCGAATTCGTTGAAGGCCGGGTCGGTCTCGATGGCAGGGGCCTGGCTGCCGCTGGCGTGCAAGGCTTGCAGTGCCAGGCGGGCGGTATCCTGTTGGCGGCGCAGGCTGCCAGCGATGCAACGATCCAGGTGCAGCCCGAGCTGGGCGAGGTGCTCGCCCAGCGCCAGGCTCTGACGCTGCCCTACGACCGAGAGGACGTCGTAGTCGGCGGCACCGAATGAGGCTTGGCCATGTCGGATCAGGTAGAGGTTGCCCACGAAGTTGTCCGGCCCGGTTGGAGGTTGCAGCGAGGTTAGGATGCCCTGCAAAGGCTGTCAACGAAAAAACATACAAGCGTTTGAAAAGGTCGTTTGAACTGTGTTGCCGGCGTTGTCGACGGCTGGCAGCAGCCCAGGCAGCCCGGTATGCTGCAAGCATTTCGTGCCTGTCTGGCGCTGGTCTATCAAGGAGTCAACGTGGAGTTTCTTGCCGAATACGCAAGCTTTCTCGCCAAAACCGCAACGCTGGTGATCGCCATCCTGATGGTGTTGTCGGCTATCGCCGGTCTGCGCGGCAAGGGGCGGCGCAAGCCGGGTGGGCAATTGCAGGTCACCCGCCTCAACGAATTCTTTAAAGAGCTGCGTGAGCGCCTGGAATCGGGCCTGCTCGACAAAGGTGAGCTCAAGGCGCTGCGCAAGCAGCAGGCGAAGGACGAGAAGCAACAGAAGAAGAAAAAGCCCGAGCAGAAACGCCGGGTGTTCGTCCTCGACTTTGATGGCGACATCAAGGCCTCGGCCACCGAAAGCCTGCGCAACGAGATTACTGCGCTGCTGACCTTGGCCACACCACGTGACGAAGTGGTGCTGCGCCTGGAAAGCGGCGGCGGCCTGGTGCACAGCTACGGCCTGGCAGCCTCGCAGCTGGCGCGCATTCGTGAGGCCGGCATTCCTTTGACCATCTGCATCGACAAAGTCGCCGCCAGCGGCGGCTACATGATGGCCTGCATCGGCGAGAAGATTGTCAGCGCACCCTTCGCCGTGCTCGGTTCGATCGGCGTGGTGGCGCAATTGCCCAATATCAACCGCTTGCTGAAGAAGCACGACATCGATTTCGAGGTGCTCACGGCAGGTGAATACAAACGCACCCTGACGGTGTTCGGCGAGAACACCGAAAAGGGCCGGGAGAAGTTCCAGGAAGACCTCGACATCACTCATCAGCTGTTCAAGGATTTCGTTGCCCGCTACCGTCCGCAATTGCACATCGATGAGGTGGCGACCGGCGAAGTCTGGCTGGGCATTGCCGCTCTCAACCGCCAACTGGTCGATGAGCTTGGCACCAGTGACGAGTACCTGAGCCGCAGCGCCCGCGAGGCCAATGTATTCCACTTGCGTTTTGCCGAGCGCAAGAGCCTGCAGGAGCGTATTGGCGTGGCTGCCAGTGGCGCGGTGGAGAACACGCTGGTAGGGCTGTGGAGCAAACTTGGGCGCCTTCGCTAACACCTTGAACCCCTTGAAGATTTTTTTCTTGAAGGGGGTTGCAAGGTCAATCGATTGCCGACATAATGGCCTCCATCGAAACGCAGCTGAACTTGAAAAAGCCCAGCAGTTTCAAGGAGATAGCGAAAGCTGACTCCGACTTTGAGGCCGAGTAGCAAAGTGGTTATGCTCCGGATTGCAAATCCGTCTACGCCGGTTCGATTCCGACCTCGGCCTCCATATTCGAAAGCCCCGCAGATTAACGTCTGCGGGGTTTTTCTTTGTGGGTCGAAAAAGCCGATCATTTCCGCATATTTAGGCATCGTTTCCGCATCAGCGCATTACTTGGTGGGGCTGACGGCGTCGACACGGCGGTAAACCCGCTCGCTGATTCCCTTATTTCGAGTGCCCTGAGTCAGTCGCCCAGCCCCGTTTTTTGCATCTGGCGCTCCCCCCTCGCCGCGATGCTTCCAAGCGTGGTGCCTGCCCAGGTCACTGGCATGAAATGCCCGCGTGAGATGCGCCTTCTTCAGCTCCTCAGCCCAGGCAATGGCCTCGGCACGTTCTCGGGCGCGGATCGCATCAATAGCCTCCGCCCAGTGCTCCAGCGCCTCGGCAAACCTCCGCTTCTCATTCTCGGGCATCTCGGCACCCTTCGCGTGAGTGATTGGAAGGGGTAAGGGTAGACCAAATGGGAGTGATGCTTGGGGCGGTTGTCGGCAAGCGGCGAACGAAAAGCCCGCGCTGGGCCGGGCTTGGGTTGCATGCTATGTCAAAGGTTTGATGCCTGCATCGTTGCGCGGAGCAGAGCTAGATCCTTGGTCGGTATGACATAGGTTCTAGAGAGCATGTCGCCGACTCGTTGGCATCGTGCGGACTGCGCATAGATGAAGATCGTTATGATCCCTAGCGGAGCCTCGATGGGTCTGGTGAATCCTCGAATCAGGGCTTGTACAAGCGTAGGTGGGTCGCCTGCTCCGTTGATGACGGTCAACCCAAATACAAGCTTCCCCGGTGTCCTACCTTTAAGAAGCCATTCCCATAGCGGATATAGGAATAGATAGACAAAGACCAGTTCAAGCCCTGCGAACAACAGACGTTCTTGCTGGGTGAGCCAAAAGCCGAGCAGAACAATTGCTCCGTAGTCGATGATGTACGCCCCTATGCGTTTCATCAGAAGGGACGTCCTTGAGACTTCCATCAGGTGCTCCGTGTTGTGGTAAATAGCGAATGAGTAGGGCCCAGGAGTTAACCGGCTTGGGGTAACTTGAAATTGCGCTCGTAGATCAGTCCGTAGCAACGGCGCGCTACAGTCGCGAAGTACACTGGTAAAAATGAGTGGCGCACGACCTGGCTTGGGCGTTCGTCATGAGTGGGGCATTTCGAGCATGCACGTGTTGAGGTGGGTCTTGCTGTATCGGCAGCGGCTGGCTGACGTTTATCCTTGAGTTGCGAGATTCTTGTGCTGTGGCGCTGCAATGGTAGATTGCCTTCATCAACAAGAAGGATGCCTGGAAATTGGAAATGGCCCAGGAATCGTTCCTTGCGGTAATTTCAGTCGCGCCGTTTCAGTTTTGTTTTGGAACTGAATACCTTGGCCTACCAAATAGGGAATGTGGTAATGGGCAAAAAATTGGAAAAGTTTAGAGCCTGGTTCACGCCCCGTCGGCGGCTCTGGGCGGGAATAGGCATGTATGCACTAGTGATTGTGGTGCCGGTGATCAGCCCGGGAACCAGCTTGAGTTTCCTGGTGGGGCCGGCTTGTATCATTTTTCTCAGTGGCTTCATGTACAGACCTGCCAGCAGGCGCTGAGGTGCTGCCGGGTAATCTGCGACAGGCTAGACCTGTGTGGTGCCCTGGCCCGAAGTGCACCCCCGGTTGTGATAGATTCCCGCCATTAACAAGGAGGTGATACATGGCAACCAGAGGCAAAGATCATCAGATCGACAATATCGAATTCAATGTCAGCGATATTGACCGCAGCAAGGCGTTCTACGGTGCGGTTTTCAACTGGCAGTTCGTGGACTATGGCCCGACCTATACCGAATTTACGGATGGGCGATTGACGGGCGGTTTCACTACTGGTGAGCCCGTCAGGCCTGGTGGCCCGCTGGTGATCCTGTATGCGGATGATCTGGTCGAGACGCAACATCGGCTTGAGGCTGCAGGGGCAAAGATCAGCAGGGCTGTGTTCGCATTTCCGGGCGGCAAGAGGTTCCACTTCATCGATCCGGATGGTTACGAGCTCGCGGTCTGGACTTCTGTGGATTGAAGCGATCAGGCCGAAACAGCGAATAAAAGAAAACCCGCCATCTAGGCGGGTTAAACAGAACGTATCGAAGCAAGGCCAGTCTGCCGTCACAGATGTCAGAATTTTGTGAAGACCCGGCAGGTCAGGTTTCAATAACCGTTACTGAATTTTTCATCACTCGTGCGTCTTTTTACTGCGTCACGGCTCCGGCTCAGGCAAAAAAAGCCCGCCAGGGCTGGCGGGCTGGAACGTGCTTGAAGGGAGAGCCTTGAGGTTGCGCCTGGTCGGTTAAGTCAGGGTTAACTGCCCGCCGCATTGACCGCTGGCGCCGGAGGGCCTATACAGGCGGCCTGTAGTGTGTGGAGTGTGTGATGTACGAAGAAGACGATTTGCCAGAGCCCGAGCACGACCATCTGCTTGACCACGAATTTCACGACAGCTTCGACCCTGAGGCGGATGCGCAGGGGGCGCTGGATGAAGTCGAGGAAGACGAGGAATTTCAGGATGATTTCGATGACGAGGAGGATCACCCGGCCTGGCACGATGACTGCGACGATTGACGTCGCAGCAATCGCGTATTGATCCGGCGGTCAGCGGCGGTCGAGCGAAAAGCGCCCTGGGCCGCTGACGGCCAGTGCCAGCAGGCCGCCAACGATGCTCAGGTTTTTCAGGAACTGAGTCATGTTGGCGCTGCGTTCAGGGTCGACCATGTTCCAGAACGGGTGGCCGAGCAGCGCGGTGCCCAGCACGAACAGGGCGAACAGCAGCGCCAGTGGCCGCGTATAGAAGCCGAGGATCAGCAGGATGGCGACCAGGAACTCCATGATCACCGCCACCCCGGCAGCCAGCATCGGGGCCGGTGCGCCGAGGGAGGTCATGTAGCCGACCGTGCCCTCGAAGCCGGTCAGCTTGCCCCAGCCCGCGAGTACGAACAGGATCATCAGGAAGATCCGGGCAAGCAGCAGAATGAAGTCGTGTTGGCCTTCGAGCAGTGCATAGCGCATGGCGGCGCTCCGATGGACGGTGACAGTTTCCACTCTAGCAGCTGCCAGGCGGAATTCCGCTGGGCATGAAAAAGGCGCCGCAAGGGCGCCTTCATCGAAAACAGATGGTGCGAGTGGCGGGACTCGAACCCGCAAGGCTCACGCCGACAGATTTTAAGTCTGCTGTGTATACCAATTCCACCACACTCGCACTGTTGATCGCCGCGCCTCATTGATAGATGGCCTTGGCAATCAAGCGCGCTTTATAACCCATTGTTATAGAAACGTCAACCAGCCTGCAGGTTCAGGGCGTGATGGTGTGGGCGATACCGCGCAGCTCACAGGCAGAATCGCGCAAGTCGTGGACATGGTTGTCCATGCTCCGAGCATCTGTCTTATGGATTGAATGACGCAGATACAGGGCGTGGCCATCCAGTGCCTGGCACAGTGTGTCGAGTTCGGCAGCAGTGTGCAGCAGGTCGTCCTGAAGGCGTTGCAGGCGTTGATTGGAAGGCATGTGTTGCGTCCTTGCAGGTAGGCGAAGCGCCACTATAGGCCAATTGACAGCAGGCTGTCATTGCGCCACCTTTGCGCCATTGGATCCAAGTGAGTAAGCCGTGATGCCCCCGTTTTCCCCAGGCCAGGCCAGCGCAGCAGGGCGTGTTGTGCGCCCGAAGCTGTTTTGGCGTGTGTTGTTGTTGCTGGTTTGCCTGCTGGCAGCCTTCCTCTTCGTCGGCCTGATGGGGCTGGGTAGCTATCTTGTGGTGCTTGGCCTGGATGAATTGCATTCAGCGTCTCAGCGGCTCATGGCCTTGGGCGGCGGTGCGGTGATCCTGCTGGTCGGCCTGTGGCTGCTCAAAGTGGCAATGCCACGCAGGCTGGTGCCGACGATGCGTGAGCCTGAAGTTGACGGTCGTCGCATGGGGTAGGGTGCTTGCAGGACTTTTGACTACGCTCAGTATGTCCTTATCGCGGTGCTTGGGGAGTTCGCATGCCAGCAACGGACCGGCCCGCCCAGTCAGTGATGCCCGAAGCGCGCTATGAACAGCTGGTTCAGGCGGTGGTGGACTATGCCATCTACATGCTCGACCCGGATGGCCATGTGGTGTCGTGGAACGCCGGTGCCCAACGGATCAAGGGCTATCGCGCCGACGAGGTGATCGGCAAGCATTTCTCCCTGTTCTTTACCGCCGAAGATTGTGCCGAAGGCCGCCCCGAACGCCTGTTGCGCCAGGCCCTGGAGCAGGGAGTGGCGCAGGATGAGGGCTGGCGTGTACGCAAGGATGGCACGCAATTCTGGGCCCTGGCCGCGCTGGACGTCATTCGCGACGAGCAGGGCCAGATCATCGGCCTGGCCAAGGTCACGCGCGACATCACCGATCGCCGGGATTCCGCGCTGCAACTGGACGCCATGCGCGCCCAGCTGTTCCAGGCACAGAAACTCGAGGCCCTCGGCCAACTGACCGGCGGCCTGGCCCACGACTTCAACAACCTGCTGACCATCATCCTCAGTTCCGCCCGCCTGGCCATCAACAGTCAGGACTCCGGCCGCACCCGGCGTATGCTCGAGCACATTCTCGATGCCGGGCAGCGGGGCACTCAGTTGACCCAGCAACTGCTCAGCTTTGCCCGCTATCGGCAACTGAGCGTCACACGGATTCCGCCTGCCGAGGTGGCCGGGTCCATTCGCGCCCTGGCGGAACACGCGTTGCCTCACGACATCGAACTGGTCGAGCAGATCCAGGCAGAGCTGCCTGCGATTGAAGTGGATGCCGGGCAGTTGCAGATGGTGCTGCTGAACATGATGTTCAATGCCCGGGATGCGATCGGCACAGTGGGACGGATCGACCTGGTGGTCGACAGTGTGGAACTGGCCGGTGAAGTGGAGGGCTTGCAAGGGCGCTACGTGCGTTTCGACGTGCGGGACGATGGCGCGGGTATCGATCCGCAGGTGTTGCCACGTATCTTCGAGCCGTTTTTTACCACCAAACCGTTCGGCAAAGGCACCGGTCTGGGGCTCAGCCAGGCCTATGGGTTCGCCAGGCAGAGCAATGGCGGCATCCGCGTTGCCAGCCAGCCCGGCAAGGGTACCTGCATGAGCCTGTACCTGCCGGCATGCCCCGATGACCAACCGCAGACAGGCGAGTAAAACATCATGGTTGAACAGCTCAAGCGACTGGCCACCGGCATTGAAGGCCTCGATGCCCTGCTCAAGGGCGGGCTGGTGGTGGGGGCGTCCTATATCGTCCAGGGGCATCCGGGCTCGGGCAAGACCATCCTGGCCAACCAGCTTGCTTGCAACCATGTCCGCGAAGGCGGGCGGGTGCTGGTGGCCACGTTGCTCAGTGAATCCCATGAGCGGTTGTTCCAGTACCTGTCGACCCTGACGTTTTTCGATCAGACGCTGGTGGGCGACAGCATTCAGTTCGTCAGCGCCTTCGACACCCTTGAGCAGGATGGCCTCGACGCCGTGGTGCGGTTGCTGCGCCAGGAGATTGCCCGGCAGCAGGCCAGCCTGCTCATCGTCGATGGCCTGCTCAACGCCCGCTCACGGGCGGAAACCAGCCTCGACACCAAAAAATTTGTTTCCGAATTGCAGGGGCATGCCGCTTTTGCCGGATGCACGGTTCTGCTGCTGACCAGCGCACGCCTGGAGGAAGGCAGCCCCGAGCACACCATGGTCGATGGCGTCATCGAGCTGGGCGAGCACATGGTTGGCAGCACGGCGGTGCGGCATGTCCAACTGCGCAAGACCCGTGGCAGCGCGGCGTTGTCGGGGCGCCACGAATGCCTGATCAGCGAGGCAGGGTTGCAGGTCTTCCCGCGGCTGGAATCACTGTACAGCCAGCCCAGTCAGCCTGGCGCGCAGGCGTTGAGCCGCGCCACTACCGGGGTGAGCGACCTGGATCGCATGCTTGGCGGCGGTTTGGCTGAAGGTTCCGTGAGCCTGCTGATGGGGCCGTCCGGGGTCGGCAAAAGCGCGTTGGGCATCGCGTTTCTGGCAGCGTCCGATGAGCACGCACCCGGGCTGCACTTCGGGTTCTACGAGACGCCCGCTCGCCTGCGTCTCAAAGCTCAAGCACTGGGCTTCGACATCGCCGGGCAGGAGCGCGACGGGGTCGTGCAACTCAGTTGGCAACCCACCACTGAGGGGCTGCTGGATGGGGTAGGCGCACGTTTGCTTGAGCAGGTGCAAGCGCTGGGCGCCAAGCGCGTGGTGATCGACAGCCTCGGCGCGTTCGGGCGCCTGGCGCTGGAGCCAGGGCGCTTGAACGCGTTCTTCCGTGCCCTGACCGGTGAACTGCGCGCGCGTGAGGTGACCGTCCTGCTCACGTGGGAGATGCGTGATATTTTCGGTGCCGAGATCACCGCCCCGGCACCGGACCTGTCGAGCATCGTCGACAATCTGGTGCTGATGCGCTTCGCCGAACTCGATGCCAAGCTGCACCGCGTGCTGTCGATCGTCAAGGTGCGCGACAGCGACCACGACCCAACGCTGCAGGCGCTGCACCTGGGGCCGCAGGGGATCACCCTGGGGCGGGCTTTCGATGGCGCAAGCGGCGTGCTCAGCGGCACAGCGGTCCCGCAGGGAGATCGCTGATGGGGTGACGCCATGAACACCATCCTGATCGTCGATGACGAGTACCTGATCGCCGATATCCTCGGTTTTGCCCTGGAGGACGAAGGCTATCAGGTGGAAAAGGCCAGCAACGGGCGCAAAGCCCTGGAGGCCTTGAAAGGCAGGCACAAAGGCAGGCATGTGGAATTGGTGATCACCGATTACATGATGCCGGTCATGAGTGGTGTGGAACTCGTGAGGGCTATTCGCACCGAGCTGGACCTGCCGCACCTGCCGGTCATTCTCATGAGCGGCGCGCAGGCCGACAAAAAGCTGATCCGCCCCGAGCTGTTCGCCGCGGTGTTCGACAAGCCATTCGACATGGAGAGAATGATCGCCAAGGTGCGCGAACTGCTGGGCACCTGAGGTTCAGGGTGGGCGCCCCGCGTGGGCGGGCAGTCGATCAGACGCGTCCGTGCGGCTTGATGCGTGGGTGATCAGTGTTTCTCGTCGCCTTTCTCCGGGGCAGGGCTGCCTGCCTGGATGCGCTTGTAAATCTCTTCACGGTGCACCTGAACATCCTTCGGCGCATCGATGCCAATCCTCACTTGCATCCCCTTGACTCCCAGAATGGTGACTTTGATGTCGTCGTTGATGACGATGCTTTCGCCGACCTTACGGGTGAGTATCAGCATGTAGTTCTCCTTGGTGATGTAAAAACCGCCGGGCCATTTACCACAACGGTGGGAGCTTTGTCCCTCTTCCTTTCCATTAAAGACGCTTTCGGCGGATAGTAATTCCTCCGTCAGACAATTTATGCCTGTCTCTAGTTGCAGGTGCTGGTGGACATATGATGCCGGCCATCAGCGGAGGTGCTCGGTGGCAAGGATAGGGTGGTTGACGTCATATGGGAAATTTCCTTGTTTGATAAGTGAAATAGCCGAGCTCAATGATCGTTTGCCCCCAGTGCCTGCAGAAAAACCAGCAGCGCCGCTTCCTCGGGCTCCAAGCCCTTGCGCCGGCGCGCCCGCGGCAGCTGTGCCAGGCGCCCGAGCTGGAAGTGCTCGAACAACGCAGGGTGGATATAGCAGCGGCGGCAAACGGCCGGCGTATTGCCCAGGCGCTTGGCCACCTGGCGCACGGTTGCCGCCACCTGGCGCCGGGCTTCGCTGTCGGGCTCCCAGGCCAGTGGCCTTAGCAGGCTCAAGGCCAGGCTGCTGCCGGCCCAGGTGCGGTAGTCCTTGGCGGTGAAGTCGGCGCCGGTCAACTGCTGGAGGAACTGGTTCACTTCAGTCGAACCGATGCTGTGGCGTTGCCCGTCATCGTCCAGGTACTGGAACAGCGCCTGGCCAGGCAGTTCCATGCAGCGCTTGAGCAGTGCCGCCAGGCGTCGGTCTTGCAGCGTGACGTCGTGTTCGACACCGCGCTTGCCGCGGAACTGAAAGCGGATGGTGCTGCCCCGGACCTTTACGTGACGGCAGTTCAGCGTGGTCAGCCCGTAGGAGCGATTGTCGCGCAGGTACTGCCGGTTGCCGATGCGAATGAGCGTCGCGTCGAGCAGGCTGATCACCAGCGCCATCACTTTTTCCCGGTCCATCCCACGGCGTGTCAGGTGTTCGTCCAGCCGCTTGCGCAAGGCGGGCAGGGCTTGCGCGAAGGCCAGCAGGCGGCCGTACTTGTACTGGTCACGCTGCTCGCGCCATTGCTGATGGTAGCGGTACTGTTTACGCCCCCGGGCATCGCGGCCGGTGGCCTGTAAATGGCCCAGCGGGTCGGCGCAGATCCACACCTCGGTATAGGCTGGCGGGATCACCAGCGCCGCGATGCGCGCCAGGGTCGCGGCATCGCGCACCTGCCGCCCCGAGGCATCGAAGTAGAGGAATCGCTCGCCTCGCCAGCGCCGGCTCAATCCGGGCTGGTTATCGTCGACATAGTGCAGGGCGGCGGCTAGCGGGCAGTCGGGCATCGGTGCAGTCCATCGAGCGGTCATGCAGCAATGGACAACCGCCACTGCGACGTTGCTCAACCGAGTAACGCCACCGACTTGATCTGCGCCCACAGATGCTGGCCAGGCTGCACGCCGAGTTGCTCTGCCGAGTAGCGGGTGATGCGCGCCAGCAGGGGGCTGCCGCTGGCGTCCAGGCTTACCATCACATGGGCCGGGTTGTCTGCCGCGTGGCATTCGCGCACCTGCACCGGCAGGCGGTTGAGAATGCTCGAGGCGCCGTCGGCGCTCAGCGCCAGGCTTACATCGCGGGCCTGCACCTTGAGCCGCAGGGTGCTGCCCACATGCAAGTCAGGATGGGCGATGCGCAACAGCGGACCTTCGCCGCCGGGCAAGCGCAGGTCGAACAGCTCAAAGTGCGGGTCGTGGCCAACCACCACGCCTTCGAGCACCACGCCGGCATCCTCGCCCTGGGCCAGCGACAGGTCCAGGCGTGCCAGGGTCTGGCCGATCGGGCCGCTGGCCAGGGCCTTGCCGTGCTCCAGCAGCACCAGGTGGTCGGCCAGGCGCGCGACTTCATCCTGGGCATGGCTGACGTAGATGAGCGGGATATCCAGCTCGTCATGCAGGCGCTCCAGATAGGGCAGGATTTCACGCTTGCGCGCACTGTCCAGGGCCGCCAGCGGCTCGTCCATCAGCAACAGCCGTGGGCTGCTGAGCAGTGCCCGGGCGATGCCGACACGTTGTGCCTCGCCGCCCGACAAGGTCGGAGGCTTGCGCTCGAGCAGATGGCCGATGCCCAGTAGCTGACAGGCCTGCTCCAGCTTGATCTTGCGCTCACTGGGGGCGATGCGGCGCCAGCCGAACTCCAGGTTGCCGCGCACCGACAGGTGAGGGAACAAGCTGGCTTCCTGGAACACATAACCCACAGGGCGTTTGTGCGGGGCAATGAAATGCCCGCGCGCGCTGTCTTCCCAGACCTCGCCGTTGACCTCGATGTAGGCACTGGCGGCACGTTCCAGGCCCGCCAGGCAACGCAGGCACGAGGTCTTGCCCGAGCCGGAATGGCCAAATAGCGCGCTGATGCCACGCCCGGGCAGGCGCAGGTCGACATCCAGGGTGAAATCGTCGCGCGCAAGGGTGAGGCGCGCCTGTATCGAAGCACTCATTTCAGCTCCAGCCAGCCTTGCCACGCCGGCCGGCGTAAAGCATCAGCAGCACCAGGAAGGAGAACAGCAGCATGGCCCCGGCCAGCCAGTGGGCCTGGTCATAGGCCATGGCCTCGACGTGATCGAAGATCTGCACCGAGACCACGCGAGTCTTGTCGGGGATATTGCCGCCGATCATCAGCACCACGCCGAACTCGCCCACGGTATGGGCGAAGCCGAGAATACTGGCGGTGATGAAACCGGGGCGTGCCAGCGGCAGCACCACATGGACAAAGGTATCCCAGGGGCTGGCGCGCAGGGTCGCGGCCACCTCCAGCGGGCGCTGGCCAATGGCACTGAAGGCGTTTTGCAGTGGCTGGACCACGAACGGCATGGAGTACACCACCGAGCCGATCACCAGCCCGGCGAAGCTGAACACCACGCTGCCCAGGCCCAGCGTCTGTGTGGCTTGGCCGATCCAGCCATGGGGGCCAAGCATCAGCAACAGATAGAAGCCGATCACCGTCGGTGGCAGCACCAGGGGCAGCGCCACCACCGCGCCAATCGGCCCGCGCAGCCAGGAGCGGGTGCGTGCCAGCCACCAGGCGATGGGCGTGCCCACCACCAGCAGGATGGCAGTGGTCAGGCTGGCCAGCTTGATGGTCAGCCAGATCGCACCCAGGTCACTGGCGTCGAGCGGCATCAGATTTCATAGCCGTAGGACTTGATTACGGCGGCTGCCTTCGGGCCCTTGAGGTAGTCGACCAGCGCCTTGGCCGCCGGGTTGTCCTTGCCTTTGTTCAGGATCACCGCATCCTGGCGGATCGGTTCGTGCATCGAGGCCGGGACGATCCAGGCCGAGCCGCTCTCGACCTTGCCGTCCTTGTAGATCTGCGACAGGGCGACGAAGCCCAGCTCGGCATTGCCGGTGGAAACGAACTGGAACGCCTGGGTGATGTTCTGGCCTTCGACGAGCTTGGCCTTGGTGGCCTCGGTCAGCTTGAGCTTGTCCAGCACCTGGGTGGCGGCCAGGCCATAAGGGGCGGTCTTGGGGTTGGCGATGGACAGGTGCTTGAAGTCGTTTTTCTTCAGCACTTCGCCCTTGCTGTCGACGTAGCCGGGTTTGGCCGACCACAGTGCCAGGGTGCCGATGGCGTAGGTGAAGCGCGAGCCGGCAACGGTCTCTTTTTCCTGCTCGAGCTTGGCCGGGGTGCTGTCGTCGGCGGCGAGGAACACTTCGAACGGCGCGCCGTTCTTGATCTGTGCGTAGAACTGGCCGGTGGCGCCGTATGCGGCGACCAGCTTATGGCCGGTATCCTTCTCGAAATCCTTGGCGATGGCCTGGATGGGCGCGGTGAAGTTGGCTGCCACGGCAACCTGGACTTCATCGGCCCAAGCGCTGTTGAAGGAGAACAGGCTGGCCAGGGTGGCGGCGGCCAGGTGGGACAGGCGAATACGCATCGAGAAGGCTCCTAGGGACGGATGGTTATCGTTATGGTGCTGACTATATAGCGATAAGCCATCCGTCGGGAAGAGCGGCGCGGCTAAAAAATTGATCTACGGGTCAGGATATTAAGCGCATCGTTGGCAATTTCAAGCGTCAGCTCGCCCGCGTCGAGGTGTTTACCCAAGCGCAGGGCCTGGCCTGACCACAGGTTGCTGAAATCACTGTTGCCCTGTGGGTCGGTAATCGCCCGTAACGGCATCAATGCGCCGCCTGCCAGGGGGAAATGCGGGGCCAGTGCGCTCATGGGCCCCAGCTCGCGCATGATGCGGTTGTTGATGCCGCGCGCAGGGCGCCCGGTGAACAGGTTGGTCAATGCGGTATCGCTGGCCGGGGCGCTGTCCAGTGCATGGCGATGCGCCGGCGAGACCTTGGCCTGTGGGCAGAACAGGTAGGCGGTGCCGATCTGCACTGCCGAGGCGCCCAGGGCGAGGGCGGCGAGCAGGCCGCGGTGATCGGCAATGCCACCGGCGGCGATCACCGGAACGCGCACGGCATCCGCCACCTGGGGCACCAGGGCGAAGGTGCCGATCTGGCTGGTGATATCGTCGCTGAGGAACATGCCGCGGTGGCCGCCCGCTTCAAAGCCCATGGCGATGATCGCGTCGCAGCCGTGCTGCTCGAGCCAGATGGCTTCCTCGACCGTGGTGGCGCTGGACAGCACCTTGGCCCCGGTTGCCTTGACCCGTTGCAGCAGTTCGGCGGCGGGCAGGCCGAAATGGAAACTGACCACCTCCGGGCGCATCGCCTCCACCAGTTGGCAGCTCTGCTCGTCGAACGGCGCACGGTTGGACACCGGCGTGGGTGCGTCGAAGTCGGCGCCGGTCTCGTCGTAGTAGGGCTTGAGCGCCTGCTTCCAGCGCGCGTCACGCTCGGGGTCCGGTGCTGGCGGCTGGTGGCAGAAGAAGTTGAGGTTGAGCGGGCCGTTGCACGCGGCGCGGAATGCCTCGATTTCCCCTCGTAGCTGGTCGTGGGTCAGCATGGCGCAGGGCAGGGCGCCCAGGCCGCCGGCGTTGCCGACGGCAATGGCCATCGCCGAGCCGCTGGCGCCGGCCATGGGCGCCTGGAGGATGGGCACCTCGATGTTCAACAGGTCGAAGATGCGGCGGTCTGGCCAGGTGCTCATGGGCGACTCCTTGAGTGCGGCGGGCTCGGGGCGGTTTTACAGGGCCTTGCTGACCTGAATGTCGCTGATCTTCTCGGCGTCGTCGCCGTGGATCTTGCGCAGGGCCTGCTGCGCCTGCTCCAGGGAGGCATCGGGCATCAGGGCGAAATCCCAGCGGCGTTCGCCGTCGAGCTTGTACTTGATCACATACTTGATGGTCTGGGTCATGCGGGCGTTATCCGAGTTTCGACGAGGAGCGGCGAATGATCTTGATCTTGTGCGTCAGAGTCGGCTTGCGGGTTACCGAGATCGGGCGCGTGGTCACGGTATCGATGGTGATGTTCCAGAAACCGGTGCTGGGCACGGTGATTTTTGCCGGGAACTTCTCGAAGTGGCCGCCGTGGTAAGTGTGTCGCCCGCCATTCTTGAAGCTGCGGAAGTTGGCGTCGTTCATCAGGCGGATGTTGCAGCGCTGGGAGCATTCGACGACGACGATGTCGTCCTCGTTCAGGTGCTCGCGCTGGTGTACGAATTTCATGGGGTGCTCCGCAAGGGTTGTTTCTGCAAAGGCGAAAGATACCACGATGTGGCGCTACACTTGCGTCCGGGCTCGAACGGGCGGGAGATTTCTGCCAGATCGGGGAGCAATTGCGCCTGGCTGCGGTCAGAGGGTGACCTTTGCAATTGGAGTAGCGTAAATGAAATGGCTGGTAGCGGCGGTGGCGCTGGCGCTGGGGGGCTGCGCAAGCGTGACGGAGCTGGAGCAGTCCCACGAAACCATGGATGTAATGTCTGGCAAGACGCCCCGTGAATACGCCGATTGCGTCAAGCGCAAGCTGGCGGACAGTCGTGACCCGTTGGGTGAAGAAGTGCGCGGCGACGGCCTGCGCCTGATCGTGCCGCAAAAACTCTCGGCCAGCGCAGGGCCGGCGGCGCTGCTGGACATCGACAAGCGTGGCAGCGGCAGTGCGATCAAGGTTCACGAGCGCTTGAGCAATTTCCCCCTGCGCCTGGGGGATGTGCGCACAGCAGCGACCGAGTGCATCTCCGGTTCTTGATCCAGCGCAGTTATTGATCGATTAAAAGGCAGATTGCCCTTTTCCTTCCCGGTGACACGTTGTCGCATACCGGGGATAAGCCCTAGTATTTCTGGGCTTATGTCGTTTGAGCCTAAGCTTATAACAAGGAAATGGAGTCTTCCGTGATGATATCCCTGAGTCGTGTCGTGATCGGCGGTTGGCTGATCCTGGCCTGGCCCTCGGCGTATGCCGCCGACGGGCAACAGGTCTTCAACCAGGGCGGGCAGAACCCCGCCGCCATGGCCTGCCTTGGCTGCCATGGGCCGGACGGCAAAGGTATTGCCGCAGCCGGCTTCCCCCGCCTTGCGGGTTTGCCTGCCGGCTACCTTGCCAAGCAATTGCGGGATTTTCGCCAGGGCAGCCGCAAGCAGGCGGTGATGGAGCCGCTGGCCAAGGCGCTGAGTGACGCGGAAATCGATGCCGTCAGCACCTACCTGGCGGCGCTCCCGGCCGATGGAGCCGCCGAGCTGCGCCGCCAGCAGATTGCCGGTGATGCGGTATCCCGTTTGGCCCTGTATGGCGACTGGGGCCGGCAGATCCCTGGCTGCGTGCAGTGCCATGGGCCTGGTGGCAGCGGGGTCGGCGAACACTTCCCACCCCTGGCCGGGCAACCGGCCGGCTACCTGGTGGCCCAACTCAACGCCTGGCGCGACGGCAGCCGCAGCAACGACCCCAACCAGTTGATGGTCAACGTGGCCAAGGCCATGACCGATGCCGAGGTCAAGGCGGTAGCCGAGTATTTCGCCAACGCAGCAAGCCCGTCGCCCAGCCAGGAGGTCAAGCCATGAAAACCATGATCCCCGCTGTGCTGTTGCTGGCCATGGGCGGTGCCCAGGCCGCGCCGATTGCCATGGAAGATCAATCGCAGCTCAAGGTGCCGGGCGTGCAGGCCGCGCCGCAGTTCGTGGCGCCCGCCGAAAGCGCCATCCCCGACAACGCCTTTGGCAAGATGGTCCGCCAAGGCCATGCATTGTTCGTCGATACCCGCCGCTTGATGCCCGACGCCGTGGGCAATGGCCTGAACTGCAGCAATTGCCACCTGGACCAGGGGCGCATGGCCCACTCGGCGCCGTTGTGGGGCGCCTATCCGATGTACCCGGCCTATCGCAAGAAAAACGACAAGGTCAACACCTTCGCCGAACGCATCCAGGGTTGTTTCCAGTTCAGCATGAATGGCAAGCCGCCGGCGGCCGACAGCCCGCAGATGACTGCGCTGAGTGTGTACGCCTACTGGCTTTCGACCCAGGCGCCGACCGGCGTCGAGATCGCCGGCCGTGGCTATCCCGACGTTGCGCAGCCCGCGGGCGGCTACGACTTCAAGCGTGGCCACCAGGTGTACCGCGAGCAATGCGCGATCTGCCACGGTGACAACGGTGAAGGGCAGAAGGTCGCCGGGGAATACGTGATGCCGCCGTTGTGGGGCAAGGACTCGTACAACTGGGGGGCGGGCATGCACCGCATCAACACCGCGGCGTCGTTCATCAAGTACAACATGCCGTTGGGCAAGCCGGGCAGCCTGAGCGACCAGCAGGCCTGGGATGTGGCTGCGTGGATCAACCGCCACGAGCGGCCGCAGGATCCACGGTTGGTCGAGGGCTCGATCGAGAAGACGCGATTGAAGTTCCATGCCAATGACGGGGTCAACCTTTACGGGCAGAAGGTCGATGGGGTACTGGTGGGGCAGGGCACCGGCGGTTGATCCTGGGCTAGAAACGAACCGGCCCGCCATTAGGCGGGCCGGTCGATGCAGCAGGTGACGATCAGCGGCGGCGGAACAGCGGCAGCGGCTCGTCGGTGGCGCCCTGGTAGGTCACCGAGAAGTCCTTCAGGCTCTGCAGCGCGTCTTCCGGGTCCTTGTCGGCACGGATGGCGAACGCATCGAAGCCACAGCGGGCCATGTAGAACAGCTGGTCGCGCAGCACGTCGCCGATGGCGCGCAGCTCACCCTTGAACTTGTAACGGTCACGCAGCAGGCGCGCATTGGAATAGTTGCGCCCGTCGGTGAAGGCCGGGAAGTTCAGGGCGATGACCTGGAAGTGCTGGACGTCCGCGCCGATCTCTTCCGCTTCCTCGTCGCTGTCCAGCCAGATGCCCAGGCCGCCGTCGCGGGCCTTGAGCATGCTCGGATGGTCACGCCACAGTTGCAGCGGCACGATGTAGTCGTCGCAGTTGGTCAGCTCGTCGATCGAGACGTCCTTGGGCAGCAGGTGCCAGGTTTCGTCGACGATCTGGTTGTTCTTAATGATTCGCTGCATAGACGCGTTCCTTGAAGGGGTCGATGCCGATCCGCTGGTAAGTGTCGATGAAGCGCTCGTCTTCGGTGCGTTGCTCGACATACACGTTGATCAGCTTCTCGATCACGTCGGCCATGGCGTCCTGGGCGAACGAAGGGCCGAGGATCTTGCCCAGGCTGGCGTCGCGCGCGGCATTGCCGCCCAGCGAAACCTGGTAGAACTCCTCGCCTTTCTTGTCCACCCCGAGGATGCCGATGTGGCCGACGTGGTGGTGGCCGCAGGCGTTCATGCAGCCGGAGATGTTCAGGTCGAGCTCGCCGATGTCGAACAGGTAGTCCAGGTCGTCGAAGCGGCGCTGGATGGATTCGGCGATCGGGATCGACTTGGCGTTGGCCAGCGAGCAGAAATCACCGCCCGGGCAGCAGATGATGTCGGTCAGCAGGCCGATGTTCGGCGTGGCGAAGCCTTGCTCGCGCAGTTCCAGCCACAGGGCGTGCAGCTGGCGCTGCTCGACGTCGGCGAGGATGATGTTCTGCTCGTGCGAGGTGCGCAGGTAGCCGAAGCTGTAGCGCTCGGCGAAGTCGGCGACGGCGTCCAGCTGCTTGTCGGTCAGGTCGCCTGGGGCGACGCCGGTGGGCTTGAGCGACAGGGTGACGGCGACGTAGCCCGGCTTCTTGTGCGCGCGGGTGTTGCGCGAACGCCAGCGGGCAAAGCCTGGGTGCTCGGCGTCCAGTGTGCTGTAGTCCTGGTTGTCGAGCGCCAGGTACTCAGGGTCGATGAAGTGGCGCGCCACGCGCTGCACTTCGGCCTCGGTCAGGGTGGTATCGCCACCGCGCAGGTGGGCCATTTCGGCCTCGACCTTCTCGGCGAACACTTCCGGGGTGAGGGCCTTGACCAGGATCTTGATCCGCGCCTTGTACTTGTTGTCACGGCGGCCGTAACGGTTGTACACGCGCAGGATGGCGTCCAGGTAGCTGAGCAGCTCCTGCCACGGCAGGAACTCGTTGATGAACGCGCCGATCACCGGGGTACGGCCCAGGCCGCCACCCACCAGCACGCGGAAGCCCAGCTCGCCGGCAGCGTTGCGCACCGGCTCAAGGCCGATGTCGTGCACTTCGATGGCGGCGCGGTCGTCGCTCGAACCGTTGACGGCAATCTTGAACTTGCGCGGCAGGTAGGCGAATTCCGGGTGGAAGGTGGTCCACTGGCGGACGATCTCGCACCATGGGCGCGGGTCCACCAGTTCGTCGGCGGCGACACCGGCGAACTGGTCGGTGGTGACGTTGCGCAGGCAGTTGCCGCTGGTCTGAATCGCGTGCATCTGCACGGTGGCCAGCTCAGCCAGGATGTCCGGGATGTCTTCCAGCGCCGGCCAGTTGTACTGCACGTTCTGGCGGGTGCTGATATGCGCGTAGCCCTTGTCGTAGTCGCGGGCGATCTTCGCCAGCATACGGGCCTGCGTCGCGTTCAGCTGGCCATAGGGCACGGCGACGCGCAGCATCGGGGCGAAGCGTTGGACATAGAGCCCGTTCTGCAGGCGCAGCGGGCGGAATTCTTCTTCGCTCAGCTCACCGGCCAGGTAGCGGCGGGTCTGATCACGGAACTGCTTGACGCGGTCCTCGATGATCCGCTGATCGTACTCGTCGTATACGTACATAAAAGTCCTGTCTCAGGCTGCATGCAGCTAATCGCGCGCACGGCCGCGCACTCCGGAGCGGAGCGGGGGAACGATAGCAGAGTGGGTTTATGCGCTAAAGTGATGTTTTTGCATATGAAAAGAACCATTTGGACTAAGTGAGACTGACTGCCATTTGCCCGCTCTATACCGCGCTGCGCGTATACTGCGCTGTTTGCTCCCCAGGGATGTAACCGCATGCTCAAGGCCTTGTGCCAGGGCCTGTGCCTGAGCCTGCCAATGGTGGCGGGCGCACAGGCCGCTTCGGTGGTATTTCTCAACCCAGGCTTGTCCAACGAGACGTTCTGGGTCGATTACTCACGCTTCATGCAGGCCGCCGCCACGGACCTGGGCATGCAACTGCGCGTGCAGTACAGCGAACGCCGCGCCGACCTCGCCCTGACCCAGGCCCGCGCCGTGCTGCAGGGGCCAGAACGCCCGGACTACCTGGTGCTGGTCAACGAACAGTACGTCGCCCCCGAGATCATCCGCCTGTCCCGCGGTACCGGGGTCAAGCTGTTTTTGGTCAACAACGGCCTGACGGACAGCCAGGCGCGCAGCGTCCAGGCCCAGCCCGACAAGTACCCCGAAGTGCTCGGCACCCTGATCAACAACGACGAGGCGGCCGGCTACCAGATGCTCAAGGCGATGGTGGCGAAACTGCCGCCCTCGTCCGGGCCGGTCGACCTGCTGGCCTTTGCCGGGGTCAAGACCACCCCGGCCTCGCAACTGCGCGAGCAGGGCATGCGCCGCGCGCTGGCAGACTTCCCGCAGGTGCGCCTGCGCCAGGTGGTGTATGGCGGCTGGAACCGCCAGCGCGCCTTCGAACAGGCGCAGGTGCTGCTGGAGCGCTATCCCGAGACCCGTCTGGTGTGGTCGGCCAACGATGAAATGGCCTTCGGCGCCATGCAGGCCTTCGAGCAGGCGGGCAAGGTGCCGGGGCGCGATGCCGTGTTCAGTGCGGTGAACAGCTCGCCGGAAGCCCTGCGCGCACTGATCGACGGGCGCCTGGGTGTGTTGATGGGCGGCCATTTCACCCTGGGCGGCTGGGCCATGGTCATGCTGCACGACGATGCCATGGGCCTGGCGGTGAGTCGCGACGGATTGCGCGAGCACCAGGTGCCGGTCTTGCAACTGATCGACCCGGCCAAGGCCCGGCGCTGGCTGCAGTTGCTGGAGAAGGGTGGCCACGGCGTCGACTTTCATCACTACAGCGCCGAAGGGCGGCCGGCCAGCTACCGCTACCCGTTTCTCACGTCGCCCGTCGACTATTGAAAGTCCCTGCTTGAGCGAAGGACATTGCTGGACTTAACTGCTGCTTGTGAAGTGCATTCCCATAACCACTACAAGAGGCAATGCAATGGGAAACTCAACCAAGGTCCGCAAAGCTGACAGCAGTGTCGACGCCTGGGCGATCCTGTGCCTGATCGTGCTGGTGGTGGTCACTGCAGTGTATTGGGTCAGCCATCAGTAGCGGCCATCCCTACCTCAGACCGTGAAACACCTGAACCGCCCGTGGAAGGGATATCCGCGGGTGTTGGGCCTGATTTCATAATTAAGGATGCGTGAAGACGATTTCTGAACGGTGACCAAGTATTCCAAGCCGTAGGAATCGGTGTGAGGCTAGATCTTGCTCATCAAGTCTCTGATTTTGCTTGCGAGAAAATTCTTGAATTTTTTGTGCTTTGTGATGGGGTCTAAAGCGCTATTGTTTGCGAAGCGCTGAACGCATGCGCTGTAGAGGCTTTTTTCAGTTTGCGCCCCCTTTCCTATCAAGCTGTTAGCGTAGCCGAGAACACCGTTAACTTTTTGTTTGTATTTTATTTGTTCGTCGGTATTACGTGTGATTTCTTTGACGATAGTGTCGAGTAGAAGTCTCCAGTCTCCGTCGCTTTCACCTTCCAATTCTATTTCATCAGGAAGCTTGAACCAAAAATACGTGTTGGTGCCGGCGGTAAATGTGTAGGTGTCACTTGCATAGCTGAGACGTTTTATGGCGTCGGGCCCATCCCCTTTGTTGGGAGGGGTCGCATAGGTGCCGTCGCTACGTCCGGCATAGGTTATGCTTTCCTTTGAATTCATAACGATGAATAGATATCCTGCCGGTAGCATGGCGCGCAGCCGCAATGTTGCGGCTATTGGGGAGACACCCCCATTTTTCACTATTATCTGACTGATGGTGGCAAGGTTTTCATGCTCGTCCAGTAGGCGTTGTATCCATATGGTAGGCATAAGAAGCTCAGTGGCAAACGCGTTGGCCTCGGCTTCCATCGTCAAGTATTCTTGGCTCCCATCTACGAGGTTTTCGTTTGTGATGTCGCAGATGGTCCCCATGTGCCAGGGCATGACGACATGACCAATTTCGTGGGCCAAGGTGAATCGTTGTCTGCTTTTGGGGCGGTCCTTGTTCACAAGGATAGTGGGGGTCTTGCCGCGTTGCTTCAAGTTGGCGGCAACGCCATCAATATCGATTGGGAATTCCTCGAATCGAAGATTGGCGTATTTTTTTGCCAGGTGTTCTACGTCAACAGGAAGTGTTAGCTTGTGGTGGCTGTGCATCCTCTTTGCATAATTTATGGCTGTTTCTTTGCGCAATTTAAATTCCCTTTTGTTTCAGCCATTTATTCAGGGCTTTAGCTTTTTCTGGAGAGTCTGCTCTGGCGGCAAGCGGAAGTTCATGCATGTCGCTTAGTATGCTGTCAATCGACCGATCTTGGATTCTCGCGGTGATTATATAGTCGAGAATGTCCGGATCCTGTGTCCACAGGCGATACTCTTTTTTCGTCATGCCGAGGTAGGTATATATCTCGGCGGAAGTATCCGACTCGTGCCATGCGTCGATAAAGTCATCTATCTCTTCAGGTAGAATCAAGCCTTCGGCGCACAGATCAATGAATTTTTTTTCAGACATTGATTGTTCTCCCTTTGACGGCGTCTTTGATGTTTTCGCCGGTGACTGCATCAAGAACTGCCAAGTGCCTGCCCCGAGCGTTGAAGACTTCAATTTCTCCATGGAATTCATCCCAGGTATACAGGCGACGTTTGCAGGCAGATCTCCAGCGTCGAGCGCCTTCGACGAAGCCCATGTACTCCTGCTCATCAAGGTACGAAGGTTGGGGTATTGGGTGTCTCGTCACCTCTGCTCCTTGAACTGACTTGCCAACAGCGTGCATCATAACTCAATCCTCCATTATTACTATGGTGAATTAGGTACGAGGAAATTTATAAGTCCATTGAAATTTCCTAACGCTCTGTCAGATACATTGCTAGTTGCACAAGGCCAATCAGCGCGAGGACGAAAACCAGGGTGAATACTGTGCCCATTAGGATGAAATGGCTAGCTTTTCCGTGAGTGAAATCGCGTGCGCGGTTCTTGCCGCTCTGCACGCCGAAAGCGGCGGCGAGGATGCTGTGCAGCATCTGCCAGAAGGTGGGCGGTTTGCCCGGGGTGCGGTCGTCCATGAGTGGCTCCTTGGTCAGAGACAATCAGGGACAGTGTAGGTGAATGTACCGCCCCCATCGCCGGCAAGCTGGCGATGGGGGCGCACCAGCCTTAGTTGTCGTACCCCAGGTTCGGCGCCAGCCAGCGCTCGCTCACGCTCAGGTCCTGGCCCTTGCGCTCGCTGTATTGCTCGACCTGGTCCTTGTCCACCTTGCCCACGGCGAAGTACTGCGCCTGCGGATGGGCGAAGTACCAGCCGCTGACCGCCGCCGCCGGGAACATGGCGAAGTGCTCGGTGAGGAACACCCCGCTCGGGCCGGTTTCGCCGATGGCGCTGCCGTCGAGCAGGCGGAACAGGGTTTCCTTCTCGGTGTGGTCCGGGCATGCCGGGTAGCCAGGGGCAGGGCGGATACCGCTGTACTGCTCCTTGATCAACGCTTCGTTGTCCAGGTGCTCGTCCTTGGCATAACCCCAGTGCTCTTTACGCACCTGCTCGTGCAGCCATTCGGCGCAGGCCTCGGCCAGGCGGTCGGCCAGGGCCTTGACCATGATCGAGCTGTAGTCGTCGCCCTTGTCCTGGTAGGCCTTGGCGACTTCCTCGGCACCGATGCCGGCGGTGGTGATGAAGCCGCCCACGTAGTCGGTCACGCCACTGTCCTTCGGCGCGACGAAGTCGGCCAGCGACCAGTTCGGCTTGCCGTCAGGCTTGATGGTCTGCTGGCGCAGGTGGTGCAGGGTGGCCAGCGGTTTGCCGTCTTCGCCATACACCTCGATGTCGTCATGCTTGACCTGGTTGGCCGGCCAGAAGCCGAACACCGCGCGGGCACTGATCAGCTTTTCGTCGATGAGCTTGTCGAGCATCTCGCGGGCGTCCTTGTATAGCGAAGTGGCCGCCTCGCCGACGACTTCGTCGGTGAGGATGCGCGGGAACTTGCCGGCCAGGTCCCAGGAGATGAAGAACGGGGTCCAGTCGATGTACTCGGCCAGGGTGCGCAGATCGATGTTGTCCAGTACCTTCACGCCGGTGAAGGACGGCACTGCGGCCTGGTAGCCGGCCCAATCGTATTGTGGCTTGGCGGCGATGGCCTTGGCATAGCTCAGGCGCTCGGTGCGGGCGCTGCGGTTGGCGGTGCGCTCGCGCACCTCGACGTATTCGGCGCGGGTCTTCTCGACGAAGCCGGCCTTGAGCTCCTTGGACAGCAGCTGGGTGGCCACGCCCACCGCGCGCGAGGCGTCGGTGACGTAGACCACGGCATCGTTCGAGTACTTGGGCTCGATCTTCACCGCGGTGTGCGCCTTGGAGGTGGTGGCGCCACCAATCATCAGCGGCAGGTGGAAGTCCTGGCGCTGCATCTCGCGGGCTACGTGGACCATCTCGTCCAGCGACGGGGTAATCAGGCCGGACAGGCCGATGATGTCGCACTTCTGCTCGCGGGCGGTCTGCAGGATCTTCTCGGCCGGCACCATCACGCCCAGGTCGACGATGTCGTAGCCGTTGCAACCGAGCACCACGCCGACGATGTTCTTGCCAATGTCATGCACGTCGCCCTTGACCGTGGCCATGAGGATCTTGCCCTTGGCTTCGGGCTTGTCGCCTTTTTCTTCTTCGATGAACGGGATCAGGTGGGCCACGGCCTGCTTCATCACCCGGGCCGATTTCACCACCTGGGGCAGGAACATCTTGCCGGCACCGAACAGGTCGCCGACCACGTTCATGCCGCTCATCAGCGGGCCTTCGATCACTTCGATCGGGCGCGCGCATTGCTGTCGGCATTCCTCGGTGTCTTCAACGATGTACGCGGTGATGCCCTTGACCAGGGCGTGCTCCAGGCGCTTGTCGACCGGCAGCGAGCGCCAGGCTTCGTTCTCGACTTCCTTGGTGGCGCCGCCACCCCTGTAGTCGTCGGCGATAGCCAGCAGGGCGTCGGTGCCTTCGGGGGTGCGGTTGAGCACCACATCCTCGACTTTTTCGCGCAGCGCGGCGGGGATCTCGTCGTAGATTTCCAGCTGGCCGGCGTTGACGATACCCATGGTCAGGCCGTTCTGGATGGCGTGATACAGGAATACCGAGTGGATCGCCTCGCGCACCGGGTTGTTGCCACGGAACGAGAACGACACGTTGGACACGCCGCCCGAGGTCAGGGCGTAGGGCAGGTGGTCGCGGATATAGGCACACGCCTCGATGAAGTCGACGGCGTAGTTGTTGTGCTCCTCGATGCCGGTGGCGACGGCGAAGATGTTCGGGTCGAAGATGATGTCTTCCGGCGGGAAGCCCACTTCATTGACCAGGATGTCGTAGCTGCGCTGGCAGATCTCTTTCTTGCGCGCGGCGGTGTCGGCCTGGCCGACTTCGTCGAAGGCCATCACCACCACGGCGGCGCCATAGCGCTTGCACAGGCGGGCGTGGTGCTTGAACTGCTCGACGCCTTCCTTCATCGAGATCGAGTTGACGATGCCCTTGCCCTGGATGCACTTGAGGCCCGCCTCGATCACCTCCCACTTGGAGGAGTCGATCATGATCGGCACGCGGGAGATGTCCGGCTCGCCGGCGATCAGGTTGAGGAAGCGGACCATGGCGGCCTGGGAGTCGAGCATCCCTTCGTCCATGTTGATGTCGATCACCTGGGCGCCGGCCTCGACCTGCTGCAGGGCGACCTCGAGCGCTTCGGTGTAGTTCTCTTCACGGATCAGCCGGGCGAACTTGGCGGAGCCGGTGATGTTGGTGCGCTCGCCGACGTTGACGAACAGCGACTGGCGATCGATGGTGAACGGCTCCAGGCCCGACAGGCGGCAGGCCTTGGGGATGTCCGGGATTTCACGCGGTTTGTACTTGGCCACGGCCTCGGCGATGGCCTGGATGTGCGGCGGGGTGGTGCCGCAGCAGCCGCCGATGATGTTGAGGAAGCCGCTGGCGGCGAACTCCTCGACCACTGCCGCCATTTCGGCCGGGGTTTCATCGTATTCGCCGAAGGCGTTCGGCAGGCCGGCGTTGGGGTGCGCCGAAACGAAGGTGCCGGCCTTGCCCGACAGCTCTTCCAGATACGGGCGCAGATCCTTGGCGCCCAGGGCGCAGTTCAGGCCGATGGAGATCGGCTTGGCGTGGCGCACCGAGTTCCAGAACGCTTCGGTGGTCTGCCCGGACAGGGTGCGGCCGGAGGCATCGGTGATGGTGCCGGAGATCATGATCGGCAGTTCGACAGCATCTTCCTCGAACACCTGCTGCACGGCGAAGATCGCCGCCTTGGCGTTGAGGGTGTCGAAGATGGTTTCGATCAGGATCAGGTCGGCGCCGCCCTCGATCAGGCCACGGGTGGCCTCGATGTAGTTCACCACCAGTTCGTCGAAGGTGACGTTGCGATAGCCTGGGTCGTTGACGTCGGGGGAAATCGAGCAGGTGCGGCTGGTCGGGCCGAGCACGCCGGCGACGAAGCGCGGCTTGTCCGGGGTTTCCAGGGTTTTCGCGTCGGCCACCTGGCGGGCGATGCGCGCGCCTTCAACGTTGAGCTCGTACACCAGCGCTTCCATGCCGTAGTCGGCCTGGGAAATCTGCGTGGCGTTGAAGGTGTTGGTTTCGAGGATGTCGGCGCCGGCGTCCAGATAGGCTTTCTCGATCGCCGCGATCACATCGGGGCGGCTGAGCAGCAGCAGGTCGTTGTTGCCCTTCACGTCGCTTGGCCAATCGGCGAAGCGCGTGCCACGATAGTCGTGTTCCTCGAGGCGGTAACTCTGGATCATAGTACCCATGCCGCCGTCGAGGATCAGGATGCGCTCTTTGAGTGCTTTCTGGAGTGCTTGGTAACGAGCGCTGCGGTCGGACATAGGACTACCTGGTCGGGCGAATATCAGAAGGTGCCGAATAATAACAAAGCTGCATGGATTTTAGGCGCTCTGCCCATTTGCATGAATTTCGCTCATGTTTGTGCGGCGCTACCCACACCTCAGGACCCGCCAGGCACATCGTGATGGCTTCAAGTAACCAGGACATTCGGCACATGCTGTTTCGCATTCTTGCCAGCGCCTTCGCACTGCTGATCAGTGGCGCGGCGTTCGCGCAGGCCCCGCAATCCAGCCCGGCGGTTTCATACACCCGGGACATTCAACCGATCTTCACCGAGAAGTGCGTGGCCTGCCACGCCTGCAACGATGCCGCCTGCCAGCTCAACCTGGGCAGTGCCGAAGGCGCCGAGCGCGGCGCCTCCAAGGTGCCGGTCTATCAGGGCGAGCGCAGCAAGGCGGTGCCCACCACCCGGCTGTTCTATGACGCCCGTGACGAGGCCAGCTGGCGCAAGCAGGGCTTCTATTCGGTGCTGGACAAGCAGGGCGGCCAGGCCGCGCTGATGGCCCGCATGCTCGAGCTGGGCCACAAGACCCCGCTCACGCCCAACGCCAAGCTGCCCGAAGAGATCGTGCTGGGGCTCAACCGCAACAACATGTGCCCCATGCTCCAGGAGTTCGACGCCTACGCTGGCACCCACCCCAAGGAGGGCATGCCGTTGGCGGTGACCGGCCTGACCGACCAGGAGTACCAGACCCTGCAGCGCTGGCTGGCGGCCGGTGCCCCGGTGGAGAAGACCCCGATCCAGCCAAGTGCCGCCGAAGCGCAGCAGATTGCCGACTGGGAAGAGCTGCTCAACCGCCCGGGCTCGACCGAAGCGCTGGTCGGCCGCTGGCTGTACGAGCACCTGTTCCTCGCCCACATCTATTTCAAGGGCGGCGAGCAGGGCCACTTCTTCCAGTGGGTACGCTCGCGCACGCCCAGCGGCCAGCCGGTCGACCTGATCGCCACCCGCCGCCCCAACGACCCGCCCGGCACCGACTTCTACTACCGGCTGATCCCGGTGCAGGGGGTGATCGTGCATAAGACCCACATCACCTACCCGATGGGCCCGCAGAAGCTCAAACGGGTCAAGCAGCTGTTCTACAGCGGCGACTGGCACGCCGATGCGCTGCCCGGTTACGGCCCGCGCCACCGCGCCAACCCGTTCGAAACCTTCGAGGCGATCCCGGCGGTGGCGCGTTACCAGTTCATGCTGGATAACGCCGAATATTTCGTGCGCACCTTCATCCGTGGCCCGGTTTGCCGCGGGCAGATCGCCACCGACGTGATCCGTGACAACTTCTGGGCGTTGTTCCAGGAGCCGGCCCACGACCTCTACATCACCGATGCGCGCTACCGTGGCGAGGCCACGCCGCTGCTGGCCATGCCGGGCCAGATCGACGACGTGGGCAGCGTGCTGAGCCTGTGGCATGCCTACCGCGACAAGCGCAACGACTACGAGGCGCTGCGCCGCGAGGCCTATGCCGAGCAGCCCGCGCCGAGCTGGTCGACCCTGTGGGCGGGTAACGACAATGCCCTGCTGAGCATCTTCCGCCACTTCGACAGCGCCTCGGTCACCAAGGGCCTGATCGGCGATGTGCCGTTGACCCTGTGGCTGTTCGACTACCCGCTGTTCGAACGCACCTATTACCAGCTGGCGGTGAACTTCGACGTGTTCGGCAACGTCTCGCACCAGTTGCAGACCCGCCTGTACTTCGACTTGATCCGCAACGGCGCCGAGGTCAATTTCCTGCGCCTGATGCCGGCCAACAAGCGCGGCGAGATCCTCGACAACTGGTACCAGAACAGCGGCAAGGTGAAGATGTGGATGGACTACACCGACATCGACACCGACACCCCCAGCGCCCTCAAGCTCGACAAGCACGACCCCAAGCGCGATTTCGGTCTCAAGTTGCTGCAGCGCACCGGCAGCCTGAATGCCGCGCCCGACCCGATCAACCGCTGCCAGGGCGCTTTCTGCTCGCGGCCGCAGATGAGCGAGGAGTTCCGTGATGTCGAGCAGTCGCTCAGCCGTCTGGTCTCGCGCCCGGCCGCCGGCCTGAAGGTGATCGGCCAGTTGCCCGAGGCGACGATGCTGCGTATTGAAGGGCAGGGCGGCCAGCGCCAGGTCTACAGCCTGCTGCGCAACCGCGCCCACAGCAATGTGGCCTTCCTGCTTGGCGAGGCGTACCGCTACCAGCCTGGGCTGGACACCCTCACGCTGTACCCCGGCGTGCTCAGCAGCTATCCCAACTTCATTTTCAATGTGCCGGCCAAGGATGTACCGGAGTTTGTCGAAGACCTGGAGGCCGCCCGTGACGACACGGCGAAGTTCGAGCGGGTGGTCATGCGCTGGGGCGTGCGCCGCAGCCACCCCGAGTTCTGGCGCTACTTCCATGACCTGAGCCGCTACCTGCAGGAGACCGATCCGGTGGAAGAGGGCGTGCTGGACATGAACCGCTACGAGAACCTCTGATCGGTTAGCCGGGACATTCCCGGCATCCTGCGGTCGGACATGCAGGGTGGTTCCGGATGCATCCATCGCGGGGCAAGCCCGAAGCCCGCTCCCACGCAGCCTGTATTGCAACCTGAGCAACAGGTAACTGGCGTGGGAGCGGGCTTGCCCCGCGATGGCTGTATGCCAGGGCCTCAATGCACCGGCAATCGCAGGTATTTCATGCTGTATTCGCTTCAAGCGCTGCGCGCATTCGCCGCCTGGGTGGTGGTCTGCCACCACTTCCGGCAGATCTTCTTCGACTTCCACGCCAGCGGCCCGATCGGCCAACTGCTCGCCGAGCGCGGTGCGGTGGGGGTGGATATCTTCTTCGTGATCAGCGGGCTGGTGATCTACCTGTCCACCCGCGACAAGGACATCGCGCCAGGGCAGTTCCTGCTCAACCGCGCCCTGCGCATCGTCCCGGCCTACTGGTTCTACACCCTGTTGATGGCCGTATTGATGCTGATCGCCAGCCGCTGGATGCCGCACCAGGTCTTCGAGTGGCAGCACCTGCTGTTGTCGCTGCTGTTCATCCCAGCCGAGAACCCCGGTGGCTATGGCCTGTACCCGACGCTCAACGTCGGCTGGACGCTGAACTTCGAGATGTTCTTCTACCTGCTGTTCGGTCTGGCCTTCCTGGTGCGCCAGCGCCATCACCTGTTGCTGGTGACCGCGGCGCTGTTGCTGGTCAGCGAAGTGCTCGGCCGCCTGGGTGTGCTCAGCCGTTTCTACAACAACGACATCGTCTACGAATTCCTGCTGGGCATCGGTCTGGGGGTGCTGTACCGGCGCGGGCTGATCCGCGAGGGCCTATGGCTGCCATTGGGGCTGCTGGCGCTGGCGGGCTTCGCGCTCTATCACCTGGACGCCTCGCCGCGCCTGTTGCACTGGGGCCTGCCCAGCGCGTTGGTGGTGCTGGCGTTCATTGCGCTGGAGCCGTATTTCAAAGGCAACCGGCTGCTCAAGATGTTGGGCGACTGCTCCTACTCGGTGTACTTGATCCATGTGCTGGTGCTTTACGCCGGCTTGTTCGCCAGCCAGCGGCTGCGCCTGAACCCGTACCTGGTATTCGCCCTGTGCGTGCCGTCAATCGGACTAATGTCGTGGTTCAGCTATCACTGGCTGGAACGTGGCCTGTACGGGCGGCTCAAGGCCTGGTTGGCGGCTCCCGCGGCCGCGGAACCCGCGCTGGCGCTATCCCGAGTCAAATACTAGGACTTTGTTCGGGGCACGGGTTGGCGTACACTGCCGGCAAGTCTGTGAGGAACTTCCATGAGCGCTATAACTATTACCGACGCCGCCCATGATTACCTGGCCGATCTGCTCTCCAAGCAGAACACGCCGGGGATCGGCATCCGTATTTTCATCACCCAGCCGGGCACCCAGTACGCCGAAACCTGCATCGCTTACTGTAAGCCAGGCGAAGAAAAACCCGACGACGAGCCGGTGGGCCTGAAGAGCTTCACCGCTTACCTGGACGCCGTCAGCGTGCCGTTTCTCGAAGACGCGCTGGTCGACTATGCCACCGACCGCATGGGCGGCCAGCTGACCATCAAGGCCCCGAACGCCAAGGTGCCGATGGTCAACGAAGACAGCCCGATCAACGAGCGGATCAACTACTACCTGCAGACCGAGATCAACCCGGGCCTGGCCAGCCACGGCGGCGCCGTGAGCCTGGTCGACGTGGTCGATGACGGCATTGCCGTGCTGCAGTTCGGCGGTGGTTGCCAAGGTTGCGGCCAGGCCGACGTGACGCTCAAGGAAGGTATCGAGCGCACCCTGCTCGAGCGCATTCCGGAGCTCAAGGGCGTGCGTGACGTGACTGACCACAGTCAGAAAGAAAACGCCTACTACTAAGGTGTTTCTTCCTATCGCGGGGCAAGCCCGCTCCCACGAATCAACTGTGGGAGCGGGCTTGCCCCGCGATGC
>NZ_JBMOWQ010000034.1:0-62258 GCF_049310485.1 Pseudomonas sp. GZD-209 | reverse complement strand
GGAAAACCCCACCCCCACACAGCGCCGTTGGGGGCGGTTTTCCCCCCCGCGATGCTTTTGGACGATGCCTGCCTTGATCCCTAGCAACAAACTGTTACGGATTCAACCCCTGCGACAACCGGTCGCGCCCCGTATTCAAAGGGCTGCAGCCCGATCCACCCCAGGTCGGGTGGATGGCCAGGGGGTGGCATGACAGAATGCCCCGGTTTTCTGGCTGGCCCATCCCAAGGGCCGGCACCTTCCCTGTAAAGGATGGTTCCATGACTGATCTGTTGACCCGGCGCGCGGTAGTCGCCGGGATGGGCGTACTGGGGCTTGGCCTGTTGGCGGGTTGCAACCCGGCCCGCGGCCTGGACTTCAAGTACGGCAAGAACATGAGCAACGAGATCCTCGGGCGCAAATTCAAGCTCAAGGACACCCAGGGCAACGAACGCTCCCTGTCGAGCTTCTACGGCAGCATGCCGATGATTTTCTTCGGCTTCACCCAGTGCCCGGCGGTCTGCCCGACTGCGCTGGCGCGCGTGGCGCAGATCCGCAAGATGCTCCGGGGCCGTGACCTCGAGCTGTTCCAGCCAGTGCTCATCACCCTGGACCCGGAACGCGACACCCCCGAAGTGCTCGATGCCTACGTCAAGGCGTTCGACCCGTCGATCATCGCCCTGACCGGCACCCCCGAGGAAATCGCCGAAGTGGCCCGGGAGTTCAAGGTGTTCTACGAAAAAGTCCCGGTCGGCGACACCTATACCGTCTCTCACTCGTCCACCAGCTACGTCTACGATACCCGTGGCACCCTGCGCCTGAGCCTCGGCCATTCCCTCAACGCCAAGGAATGCACCGAAGACCTGCTCACCCTGATGGAGATTTGCTGAATGTCGATGCAACCGATCAAACGCACCCTGGCTGCCCTGGCTCTGTTCGGCCTGGCCCTGCCGGCCTTCGCCCAGACCACCGTGAGCGACGCCTGGGTGCGCGCCAGCGTGCCGCACCAGCAATCCACCGGTGCCTTCATGACCCTCACCGCCAGCAGCGATAGCAAACTGGTAAGCGTGGCATCGCCCGTAGCCAAGACCGTGCAGGTGCACGAAATGACCATGAACGGCGACGTGATGGGCATGCGTGAGGTCAAGGCGGTCGAGCTGCCGGCCGGCAAGCCGGTCACCCTCGACCCGAATGGCCTGCACGTGATGCTGATGGGCCTGAACCAGCAGGTGAAGGACGGTGAGCAGGTGCCACTGACCCTGACCATCGAAGATGCCAAGGGCGCCAAGGAAACCCTGCAGGTGCAGGCAACGGTGCGTCCGCTCACTGCCGAGGCGGGGGGCGGGCATGATCATATGCACATGAAGCACTGATCGAGTTGGGGCCGCTTATGCGGCCCTCACTTTTTCAGCCAGGTGTACAGGCTCCCGCGATGTGCGTTCAGCTACGGAAGCGGGGCAGCGGGCGTTCGATGCTCAGTGACGTCAGCGTCTTGCGCACCTGCGCTTCGTCGGCTTCCAGCGCCTTGAGGCTTGCGCGGATCTTGCCGGCGGCAGGCACGTCGCCCTGGCGATCGATCCAGTCGGCGATTTCCTTGCAGGCGCTGCTCAAGTTGGCTTGGCGCTGGGTCATCAGCGACAGCAGATTGGTGATTTCACGTTCGGACATGGCGGGATCCTCCGTTCAGCCCCTTGAGTGTAGCAGTGGCCTGCCAGGCTGCCTGGGGTGGATTGCCGCAAGCTGTCAGGGGGTAAGGCAGGCCTGGCGGTAAGCGCCTGGGGTGACGCCATAGGCCTGTTTGAACTGTCGGCTGAGGTGGCTCTGGTCGGCAAAACCCAGGTTGAAGGCGACTTCCAGGGCCGGCAGGCCGCTGCGCAGCAATTCCCGGGCGCGGGTCAGGCGGCGCTGCTTGAGCCAAGCATGGGGTGGCAGGCCGGTGGCCTGGCGGAATACCCGGGCGAAGTGGAAGGGCGAGAGGTTCACCGCCGCCGCCAGGGTTTCCAGCGACGGTGGATCGGCCAGCTGGCTTTCCAGCAACTCGCGGGCGCGGGCCACCGCCAGTGGCTCATGGCCGGGGGCGGCGGGTTCGGCGCAGTGGCCGTGGCGCTGCACCAGCGCCAATACCGCCTGGCGCCAGGCGGTCTGTTGTTCGAGGGCGCTGGCACCGGCTTCCGAACGCTGGTTCAGCTGGCTGAAGGCCGCGGCCAGTGCCGGGTCCTGGATCACACTGGCCTTGAACAGCGGCATGCCGTTGCGGCCCAGCTCCAGCTCGTCGAGCACCCCGCTGACCCGTGCGCATTCGGGGTAGAACCCACGGTAGCGCCAACCTGCCTCGTGGGCGGTGGCACCGGTGTGCAGCTCGTCGGGGTTGATCAACACCATGCTGCCCACCGGCGCCAGGTGCTCGCTGCCACGGTGCCAGAAGCGCTGGGCGCCGGACTCGATCACCGTGAACACGTAGCCTTCGTGCACATGCGGGGCAAAGCGCTGCTGGAAGTAACGGGCGTGCAGCATCTCGACGTCGCCCAGCGCCGGTGCTTGCCACAGGTGGGTCTGTTCGCGTTGGGGCGTGGTCATGCCAGCCAGCTGCGCAGCAGGAAGAAGATCAGCATGCTCGCCAGCATGCTCAGCAATACGCTGCGGGTCAACAGCACCAGGGTGATGGCCACCAGCGCGCCGAGCAGGTAGGGGTTGAGCGGGCTCAGATCGAGCTGGTGGCCAGGCAGGAAGATGATCGGCCCGCAGATGGCGGTGAGCATGCCGGGCACTGCAAAACCGAGGAACTGCCGGGCATTGGAGCTCAACCGCAAGGGCAGGCGCGGTTCCAGAAAGGCATAACGGTTGAGGAATACTACCGCCCCCATGGCGAAGATCAGCAGCCAGATCATGGGCGGCCTCCGGAGAATTTCTGACAGATGAAGCCCGCGGCCATGCCCAGCAGGCCGGCCGCCACCAGCGCGGTTTCCCAGTGCCAGAAGCTGAACAGCACCGAGCAGAACAGCGATACCGCCACGCACACCACCGTGGGCAGGTTGCGCACCAGCGGCGCGATCAGCGCGACAAAGGTGGCGACAATGGAGAAATCCAGGCCCAGCTGATCCAGGTGCGGGATGTTCTGGCCGAGGATGATGCCGGCCAGGGTGAACAGGTTCCACGCCACGTAGAAGGTCAGGCCCACCCCCAGGGCGTACCAGCGGTTGAACTGCTGCTGGTCGTGGTGGCTGGTCAGGGCGAAGAACTCATCGGTGAGCAGGAACCCCAACCCCAGCCGCCAGCGCGTCGGCAACCCCGACAGCACGGGCCGCATCGACAGCCCGTAAAGCAGGTGTTGCGAGGTAAGCAGCAGCGTGGTGAGCAGGATCGAGAACAGGTTGGCGCCGCCCTTGAGCATGCCGATCGCCACCAGTTGCGCGGCACCGGCGAAGACAATGGCCGATAACCCCTGGCCTTGCCAGGCACTGAGGTTGGCTTCGATGGCCATGGAACCGGCGAGCAGCCCCCAGGGGGCGACGGCCAGTGACAGCGGCAGGATGGCGATGGCGCCATGGACGAATGCCTGGCGGGCTAGGGTGGGGTTGGGCATGGGGCACGACAACGAATCGACAGGGTGGGCCAGCATGCCAGAGGTGCCGCCTGCTGGCTTGAACGTTCTTGCTGGTTTGCCGCCAAGGGCTCAGCGATTGCTCAAGTGCTGTTGCGCCGTCGCGCAGCCGTTGATTTCCACCGCCTTCTGTAGCAAGGCCTGGCGCCGCACCGGGTCGAGGTCACTGAGCAGGCGGAACACTTCGGCCTGGTAGTCGCGCTGGTGCCCCCACTGCAACGCCAGGCCTTGTGGCCGGCTGCGGCTGCAGGCCAGGCGGGTGGCCGGCTGCGGGTAGTAGGGCGCATACAGGGTGGCCATGCGGGGTATCGATTCCAGCGCCTCGCGGTAGGCAGGGCTGCTGTTGTACGGCCGACACCAACGGGCGATGGCCAGTGCAGGCGGGGCAAAACCTTGCTTGAGGCTGGCTTCCAGCAGTGGGCAGGCTGCGTCCGGGATCTGCGTGGTCGGCAGGAAGGTGATGTAGTACAGCGCCAGGCGGTACTGCGCGACCGGGTGATCGAGCGCCACTGACTTCTTCAATAGCGTCACCGCAGTGGGCAGGGTGCGGGCCATGGCCTGGCCCTGGCGGCTCAGTTCGGGGTCGCTTGCAGCGGTACGCAACGGGCTGGCGCTGTCGTCTGCCATGTCCGCCTGTTCCAGTAACGGCAAGGCCTGGCGGTAGAGCAGGTCAGCATGCGGGTCGATGCTCACCTCCAACGCCTGGGCAGCGAACGTCGTCAGCAGCAGCGGCAGACAGGCCGCGCGCAGGGTGTTAAGCCCCAGGCGCGGGTAGACGGCTTGAATGGTCATGGCAGGTGCGGGTGTGCCTCAGGCGAATCAGGTGCGACGACAGCGTATTCTAGCCATCCTCGTCCGCTCGCCGGAAGTCCGGGAAACCCCTATCAGCCCTGCTTGGCCGGCGGCACTCTGCGTTGCGCGTGTTTTTCCTGGGCCAGGCCCAGCTTGGCGGTGATCACCTTGGCCAGAGCATTGTTGCCTTGATCGTTGAAGTGCAGGCGATCGACGAACAGGTCTTCGGCAAAAGCCGGTGAGCTGCTGAGCATGCAGTTCATATCGTAGCAAGGGACCGGCTCGGCCTGGCTTCTGATGCGTCGAAAGAACGCCGAGTGCAGCTGGCGATCGTAGCTGTCACCGAGCAGGCGATCGAAGTTCGTCGGTTGCTTCGCCAGCCCGGCCAGCATCGATTGTTCGCCGGCGGGCAGCGTCTCGCGGCACCAGGGCAGCAGCGGCTGGAGGATGAAGGTCAGGCTGGTATGGTCGTCTGCCAGCAGCCGCTCCCATTGGCGCAAGGTCCGGCCGATGTTGTCGGCGGCCCGGGCCAGGCGTTTGTCCGCGGGCGACAACGCATCGAGCGTCGGCCACTGCGGCGCCTGGCGAGGTGCAACGGCATGCCGCAGCTGCTGCCACCATGATGCGTGGTGCGTCGGCACGGTGTCCTGCACTCCCTCGTTGAAGCGATTGAGAAACGCCAGGTGGGCCTGCGAGCTCTGCGGGTCATGGGCAGCGGCGAGTATCTCGACCAGTGCCTCTTGGGCGAGGCTGTTCAACCCGCTGAGTACCACCACATGGCCGAGCTGGCCAAAGCGGTGCTGATGGGTGAGGAACAGCAGCAACTCCTGTGTGGCGTTGAGCCCGCATCCGGCCAGGCTTAGCCAGGTCTCGCCGGTCAGCAGCGACAGATTGGACGCCACCGTATGTTCATCGGAGCTGGCACCGACCCCCAGCGCGGTGGAGCCCCCCACCAGCAGGTTGATGCGCCCTGCGCCTGCGCACTCGGCCACCGAAAAGCGCTTGCCGGCGCGATGGCTGTAGCGCATCCCCTGTGCGTCGGTGTTGATGGTGCTGGAGCGATAGCCCTGTTCGTGCACGTACAGCGTCTGCGGTGCGCGGCGGCTGCCCAGCTGCAGGAAGCGCTGATAGCTGTCCTGCAACGGCTGCGCAGCACCTGCCGTGGGCCTGGCGATCAGGGTCATGGACGCTCCTTGGCGGCGTGCCGCACGTCAGGGCTCAGGCCGCCAGGGCCTTGAGGTTGTAGGCCAGGCCCACGCCGGCGATCAGCAGCAGGGCAACCCCCGAAGCCAGGCTGATCAGGCGGTTGCTGCGCTGCGAGGCGATCTTGCCGATGGCGAAGATGTACAGGCTGAGCACGGCGAAGTCGATGGCGATCCACAGCAGTGACAGCACCACCATGCTCTTGCCGAACGACTCGGTGATCTGGATGAACTGCGGGAAGAACGAGATGAAGAAGATGATGTCCTTGGGATTGGAGATGCCGACCATGAACCCCTGTAGCAGGCCGCCGCGGGTGGCCGCTGGCGCTTCGGCTGCGGCCTGCTGTGCTGGGGCCTGCAGGGCTTCGCGCAGGGTGCTCACGGCGATGTAGCCGATGAACAGGCAGCCCAGCAGGCTCATGCCGTTGAGCCAGGTTTTGTCGATGGCTGCGCTGGTCATGATGATCCAGGCCGCGACGCCGATCAGCACCAGTGAGGCCCAGTTGGTGCCGATGGCGGTGAACAGGGCCTTGCGCGAGCCGGCGGCGGCGGCGGTGTTGACGATCAACGCCACTACCGGGCCGGGTGTGGCGATCAGCAGCAGGACGGTGAGGGCGTAGGTGGCGGTCAGTGCGGTATTCACGTTCAGTTCTCGATCAAAGGGTCAGGTGTTGCGGGGGCATGGAATGGGCAGCGGGCCGGGTTCAGCGAGCCGGGCTCCTGCAGTTGGTACTGCTGCCATTCGAAGTTGTCGTGCTGGCCGAAGAAGCCCAGCGAGGCCGGCATCACGCCATCGTTGTAGTGCTGCACCCGCTCGCGGATGCGTGCGCGGATTCGCTGGCCGCTGGCGGTGCTGGCACTGGCCACCTCGTCGAAACTTTCCCGCGGGTTGATCACCCAGGCAATGTGTCGGCCCAGGTTGCGGCTTTTCATCAGGCGGTGGGCAGGGAAGTTCATGTTGATGAACAGCGGCATGCCGGCGAAGCAGAACGACCACTGATTGTCATGCGGGTCTTCTGGCACCTCGCGTGGCCAGGGGCTGGGGTCACGGCTGTGCACCTGACGCAGTACCTCCCAGGCCAGGGCCTGCTGCTGTTGCAGCGAGGTGTCGGCGGCGGTTTGCAGGAACACCAGCAACGGGTTGCCGATGCGCTGCTTGAGCGGTATGGGCTCGATGGTGGCGATGTAGTCGGCAAGGCCCCGGGCGATGTCGTCGGCCAGTTGCTCTGCACGGGCGAAGAGGATGTGGCAGGTGCGCGCATTGACCGCCTTGCGCCCGAACAGGCAAGGGAAGTCAGGGTTGGCGAGGGTTTCCTTGAAGTGTTCTATGGCCTTGTGTGTCCAGTGGTGTGGGTTCTGAACATGTTCATCGGCCAGCTCCAGCGCATCCAGGCGGTAGCAATTTCCATAACCCGTAAACATGATTTCCCCAGGTAGTCGCAAATCGGCAGTTAAGGTGGTTTTACCGGCATATCCATACGGTTAACCGCTCTATATTTGTTGTTTCCGGCATTTTCCGAGAAGGGTCATAGGTTGTAAAACGCCTGGAACTATGACCAACTATTAGTCTCGCTCATGCTCTGGAAAGCCCCATGTCGGAACGGATTCAGGCCCTGCACGCCCTGCGTGCCTTCGAAGTCGCCTCGCGCTATGGCTCCTTCACTCGCGCCGCCCAGGAGCTGGCGCTGACCCAGGGCGCGGTCAGCCATCACATCAAGACACTCGAAGCCTTGTTCGGCTGCGACCTGTTCGAGCGGCGCGGCCCCAAGCTGCGCCTCACCGAGCATGGCCGGCTGCTGGCCGAGGAACTCAAGGTCGGCTTCAAGATCATCGAAAACGCCTGTGCCTTGCTGCGCCAGGACCGCTACGGCCTGCGCCTGAAGGCGCCGTCCACGCTGACGGTGCGCTGGCTGCTGCGCGCGCTGGACGGTTTCAAGAAAGTCGACAACAGCTGCGCGGTGCAGCTGTCGAGCGTGTGGATGGACATCGACGCCGTGGACTTCTACTCCGAGCCTTACGACTGCGCCATCCTGCTCGGCAACGGGCGTTTCCCGGCAGACGTCGAGAGCCTGAAGCTGTTCGATGAATGGCTGATCCCGGTCTGCCACCCCGACTACCTGCCCGGGCCCGCGCCGGAACTGGCCGTGCTCGACGGCTGCGAGCTGCTTCACCCCTCACCGGACCGGCGCGACTGGCGGCGCTGGCTGGCGCGGGTGGAGGCGCCGCACATCAGCATCGACCAGGGCCAGGTGTTCGATACCCTCGACCAGGGCATCTCGGCGGCCCAGCAGGGCCTGGGCATTTCGGTGGTCGACCTGGTGCTGGCCAGCGCCGACCTGGCCGCCGGCAACCTGGTCACGCCCTTCCCGCAGGCAGTCGCGACCGGCGACGGTTATTACATGACCTGGCTCAAGTCCAGCCCCAAGGCCCGCCAGATGCACAAGCTGCGCGACTACCTGCTGGCCCGGGTGCCGGCCCTGGCGCACAAGGACATCAGTTACCTGTACGGCTGACCCCGTTGCCGGGGAACACCCGTTCGAGCATGAAGTCGATGAACACCCGCAACCGCGGCGGCACCTGCCGCCCCGACGGCCACAGCAGGTAGAAGCTGCCGCGCCGTTCGATGAAGTCGTCGAGCACGCTCACCAGGCTGCCGCTGGCCAGCGCGGCGCGCACGCTGAAGTCCGGCAGGCAGGTTATGCCGCGGTGGTTGAGGGCAAAGCAGATGCGCGTCTCGACATGGTTGCAGACCATCGAGATGGGAATCTCGTAGTCCTGCTCGGGGTGTTCGCGGCGCAGCGGCCAGGTTTCCAGCTTGCCACTGCTGGGGAAACGGTAGTGCAGGCAGCGGTGCCCGGCCAGCTCGCGTGGATGCTCGGGCAGGCCATGCTCGCGCAGATAGTCGGGGGAGGCCACCAGGCGGTGCTGGAAATGGCCGAGAAACTTGGCGTTCAGGCGCGAATCCAGCGGTTGGCCACCGCGCATCACGACGTCAAAACCCTCGCCGATGATGTCGACCATGCGGTCGCTGAAGTCCAGGTCCAGCTCGATGTCCGGGTAGCGCGCCATGAACTCGGCCAGTGCCGGCATCACCAGCCCGGTCACCTGCGGCAGGCTTACCCGCAGCCGCCCGCGTGGGGCGCCGTTGGCCTGCGACAGTTCCTGCTCGGTGGCTTCGATCTCGGCGAGGATGCGCCGGCTGCGCTCGAGAAACAGCGCGCCCTCGGCGGTCAGGGTGATGCTGCGGGTGCTGCGGTGGAACAACCGCACGCCCAGGCGGCCCTCCAGGCGCGCCACGCGTTTGCCCACCGCCGAGGCACTGATGCCCAGCGACTGGCCGGCAGCGACGAAGCTGCGGGTTTCGGCAACCCGGTTGAAAACCACGAAACCGCTGAGGCTGTCCATGTCGTGCTCCGATTGCGGACGTTGATGTCCTGGGTGAGCGGAATTCTACCCATCTTTTTCCGTAGTGCCTCGGCGCCGCAAGATGCCTGCCTTGATCATTGCCCAGGACGACACCCCCATGAACCCTGCCTTCACCGTCGTAGCGGCGCCCGCCAACGCCACGCGCCTGCCCTTGAGCGGGCTGCTGGCCCTGGCCCTGACCGGCTTCATCGCCATCCTCAGCGAAACCCTGCCCGCCGGCCTGCTCGACCAGGTCGCCAACGGCATGCACATCAGCCAGGCCATGGCCGGGCAATGGGTCACCGCCTACGCGCTGGGCTCGTTGCTCACCGCCATCCCGCTGGTCACCCTGACCCAAGGCTGGCGGCGGCGCCGGGCGCTGCTGCTGGCCATCGCCGGTTTCATCCTGTTCAACGGCCTGACCGCACTGTCCAGCGACAATCAGCTGACCTTGCTGCTGCGCTTTCTCACCGGCGCCGCCGCCGGCCTGGCCTGGGGCCTGATCGCCGGGCATGCGCGGCGCATGGTGGCACCGGCACAACAAGGCAAGGCGATGGCCCTGGCCATGCTCGGCCAGCCCATCGCCTTGTCGCTGGGCTTGCCCATCGGCACCTGGCTGGGCGCCTGGCTAGGTTGGCGCGCCGCCTTCGTGGTGGTCACCCTGGCGGCCTTGCTGCTGGTGGCCTGGGTGCTGCGCGCAGTGCCGGACTTCCCCGGCCAGGCCGCCGGCAAGCGCCCGGCTGCGCTGGGCGTGCTGCGTACCCCAGGGGTGGCGCGGGTGCTGCTGGTGATCCTGGCGTGGATCCTCGGCCACAACATCCTCTACACCTACATCGTGCCGCTGCTGGCGGCGGCCGGCATGGGCGCCGATGTCGGCCAGGTGCTGATGACCTTCGGCCTGGCTTCGCTGGCCGGCATTGCCCTGGTCGGGCTTGGCGTCGACCGCCATCTGCGCGGCCTGGTGCTGCTGTGCCTGGCCGGTTTCGCCGTGGCCACGTTGGCCCTGGGCCACACCCAAGGTTCGGCCTGGCTGGTGCATGCCAGCGTGGCCTTGTGGGGGCTGACCTACGGCGGCGCCCCGACCCTGCTGCAGACCGCCTGCGCCGACGCGGCGGGCGAGGGCGGCGATGTGGCGCAGTCGATGTTGGTGACGGTGTGGAACACTGCGATCGCCCTGGGTGGGATCATCGGCGGGCTGCTGTTGACCGGGGCCGGGGTCGGCTCGTTCGGTGGCGTGGTGCTGGCGCTCATCGGGCTGGCCTGGCTGTTGGTGTTTGCCGGGCGCCGCGCCGGATTCGTCACTGGCGCACGCTGATCGGCCGCTGCAGGGTGTAGAATCGCCCTCCAGCAATCCAAGCAAGGACCACGCAGTGCAGCGCCAACAGGGCTTTGTCCTCACCCGCCATTGGCACGACACGCCCGAAGGCACCTGCGTCGAGTTCTGGCTGGCCACCGACCAGGGCCCACGCCACTTGCGCCTGGCGCCGCAACCGTCGGTGGCGTTCATCCCCGTCGCCCAGGCCGAGCATGCCCGAGTGCTGCTGGCCGGTGAGCAGGGGGTCGAGCTCAAGCCGCTGCAACTGCGCGACTTCGACCAGCGCCCGGTGCTGGGCCTGTACTGCCGCCAGCACCGTCAGCTGATCGCCCTCGACAAGCGCCTGCGCGCTGCCGGCATCGAGGTGTTCGAAGCCGATATCCGTCCGCCCGAGCGCTACCTGATGGAGCGTTTCATCACCGCCCCGGTGCGTTTCGATGGCCGGCCCGATGCCAACGGCACGCTGATCGACGCCCAGCTCAAGCCCGACCCCGACTACCGCCCGCCGCTGCGCCTGGTCTCCCTCGACATCGAGACCAGCGAGCGTGGCGAGCTGTACAGCATCGGCCTGGAAGGCTGCGGCCAGCGCACGGTGTACATGCTGGGCCCGGCCAATGGCGATGCCAGCCAGGTGGATTTCGACCTGCACTACTGCGACGACCGCGCCGGGCTGATCCACTGTCTCAACCAGTGGCTGGCGCGCCACGACCCCGACGCGATCATCGGCTGGAACCTGGTGCAGTTCGACCTGCGCTTGCTGCACGAACACGCCAAGCGGCTGAACGTGCCGCTGTGCCTGGGCCGCGACGGCGCGCCGCTGCACCTGCGCGAGCATGGCAGCCGCAGCCACTTCTTCGCCGAAGCCCCCGGGCGGCTGCTGATCGATGGCATCGAGGCGCTGCGTTCAGCCACCTGGAGTTTCCCCTCGTTCAGCCTGGAGAGCGTCGCCCAGCAGTTGCTCGGCGAGGGCAAGGCCATCAGCACCCCCTACCAGCGCATGGACGAGATCAACCGCCAGTTCGCCGAGGACAAGCCGGCGCTGGCCCGCTACAACCTAAAGGACTGTGAACTGGTCACGCGGATCTTCGCCCACACCCGGCTGCTCGACTTCCTGCTGGAGCGCGCCAGCGTCACCGGCCTGCCGGTGGACCGCAGTGGCGGCTCGGTGGCCGCGTTCTGTCATCTGTATATTCCGCCCATGCACCGCCTGGGCTTTGTCGCGCCCAACCTGGGCAGCCGCCCCGACGAAGCCAGCCCTGGCGGCTTCGTCATGGACTCGCGCCCGGGGCTGTACGACTCGGTACTGGTGCTCGACTACAAGAGCCTGTACCCGTCGATCATCCGCACCTTCCTGATCGACCCGGTGGGCCTGGTCGAGGGCCTGCGCGAGCCAGATGACGCGCATTCGGTCGAGGGTTTCCGGGGCGGGCGCTTCTCGCGCAGCGAGCACTGCCTGCCGGCCATCGTCGAGCGCGTGTGGCAAGGGCGCGAGGCCGCCAAGCGCGACGGCAATGCGCCGTTGTCCCAGGCGCTGAAGATCATCATGAACGCCTTCTATGGCGTGCTCGGTTCCAGTGGTTGCCGGTTCTTCGACCCGCGGCTGGCCTCGTCGATCACCATGCGCGGCCACCAGATCATGCGCCAGACCCGGGCACTGGTGGAGGCGCGGGGCTACGACGTGATCTACGGCGACACCGACTCCACCTTCGTCTGGCTCAAGGGCGCCCATGGCGAGGAGGCCGCGGCGCGCATCGGCCGTGCGCTGGTGGCCGAGGTCAATCAATGGTGGCGCCAGCACCTGGGCGAAACCATGGGGCTGGACAGTGCCCTGGAACTGCAGTTCGAAACCCATTACCGGCGCTTCCTGATGCCCACCATCCGCGGCACCGAAGAGGGCAGCAAGAAGCGCTACGCCGGCCTGGTACAGCGCCAGGATGGCAGCGAGGACATGGTCTACAAGGGCCTGGAATCAGTGCGCACCGACTGGTCGCCCCTGGCCCGGCAGTTCCAGCAAACGCTTTACGGCCGGGTGTTCCGTGGCCAGCCGTATCGCGACTATGTACGTGAAACCGTGCAGCGCCTGCTGGCGGGCGAGGATGACGAGCTGCTGGTGTACCGCAAGCGCCTGCGCCGGCCCCTGGCGGACTACCAGCGCAACGTGCCGCCCCATGTGCGCGCCGCGCGCCTGGCCGATGAATACAACGCCCGGCTGGGACGGCCCAAGCAGTACCAGAACGGCGGCTGGATCAGTTACCTGATCACCACCTCAGGCCCCGAACCGCTGGAGAACCGCCAGTCCCCGATTGACCACCAGCACTACCTGAGCCGTCAGTTGCAGCCGGTGGCCGACGCCATCCTGCCGTTCGTGGGCGATGACTTCGCGGCGCTGACCGGGCAGCAACTGCCGCTGTTCTAACGCCGCACTTCGTAGGTGGCCAACTGGGCGAACCAGAAGCCCGAGACGATGCACCACGCCAGGCTGACGCCGAAGAAAATACCCAGCCCTTGCAGGAACCCAACGTTGAACAGGGTGATCAGAGCAACCAGCCGGATCAAGCCCAGGGGAACCTACAGGACGATGTTGTTGACGCTGATGACGAAGGCTTTCACGGGCGTATTCCTTACTGAATGTGAACAAGCGATGCCGCTCCCGAGTCGCGCGCCTGCTATCACAATGCCTCCAGCCATTGGCCCGCGGGCGGTTGGACTATGCTCAGGGTGTCGCACCCCGTTACCACTCAGACATCGCAAGTTACTTTTGCCCGCGTTGTCCGCCGGGTTCGGTGGTTTAGGCTCGCATGTCGGATCTTTCGCCAGGATCTGTAGTCATGAGAATTAACAAGGAGATGCCCATGCTCGTCAGGTCACTGACCCTCGCCACCCTGTTCGCCTTCGCGGGCCCCCTGCTTGCCGCCGACAGCGATGCCCCCCTGGCCAAGGAGCAGGGCAAGGCGCGGCCGCTGGTGGTGATTGCGCCCAGCAGCGCCGACCCGACCTTGCGCGGCCTCAACGAGGCCTTGAAAGACCCGGCCGTGCAGGCCGGTTTCAAGGAGCGTGGGCTGGTGTTGTACAGCGTCGCCCAGATGATGGGTAAACGTGAGGACAAGAACCTCGAACAGCAGACCACCATGGCCCTGATTCGCGAGCTGCAGCTCGGCGCCAGCAAGGGCACCAAGGTGATCCTGGTGGGCAAGGATGGCGAACGCCACGTCCTCAAGGATGATGACAGCGGTGAAAAAATCGACCCGCAGGTGATCTTCAAGGCCGTCGACGAACTGCCGGCCAGTGAAAAGGCGGTCACTGCGCCGGAGCCGGTGGCGGTGGCACCGGCCGAACCCAAGGCCAAGGACAGCAAGCCAGCCAAGCCCGCCAAACCGGCCAAGCCTGCCGAACCGCCCAAGCCTCTGGACGACTGACCGCGCTGCCACGGCCTTCTGCGCCAGCAGGAGGCCTTTCCTGTATCACTGTGTATCTGCGCCTCATCACGACCGACTGGCATACAAAACGCCGCTCATCGCGATACACCCACGACACACCGCGCCGTTTCAATGGCTCCACTTTCCAACCACAAGTGGAGCGACACCATGAAAACGACCCCCAAGACCCTCGGCCTGCTCGGCGCCACCCTGCTCGGTGGCCTGGTGCTGGGCAACAGTGCGTTTGCCGTTGAACCCTTGAGCCAGGGCTACCAGTTGGCAGCGGCCAAGGCCGCTGGTGAAGGCAAATGCGGCGAGGGCAAATGTGGCGGCAGCGGCAAGGCCAGCCAGGCCGAAGGCAAGTGTGGTGCCGACGCGAAGGCCGACAAGGCAGAGGGCAAGTGCGGCGAAGGCAAGTGCGGCGCCGAAGGCAAAGGCAAAGCCTGATCCCCTTGCTGTAGCGTGGCGCCTTGGGCGCCGCGCGCTTTTCTGGAGGCTGACCCATGAATGCGCAACCCTTGCACACAGGCCTTGGCCTGCGTCGCGGCCTGCTGCCCGAATTGCTGAAGATGGAGGCGGGCGCCGTGGACTTTCTCGAGTGCGCCCCGGAAAACTGGATCGGGGTCGGCGGCGCCTTCGGCCAGGGCCTGGAACGCCTGGCCGAACGACTCCCCATCGCCTGCCATGGCCTGTCGCTGTCCCTGGGGGGCACCGCGTCGCTGGACCGCGTGTTCCTCGATCGCACCCGGCAGTTCCTCGACCGTTTTCAGGTGCGCCTGTACAGCGAGCACCTGAGCTACTGCAGCGACGACGGCCACCTCTACGACCTGATGCCCATTCCCTTCACCGACGAGGCCGTGCGCCATGTGGCCGCGCGTATCCGCCAGGCCCAGGAAATCCTGGGGCGGCGCATCGCCGTTGAGAACATCAGCTACTACGCCGCGCCTTACCAGGCCATGAGCGAGCTGGCGTTCATTCGCGCGGTGCTCGACGAGGCCGACTGCGACCTGCTGCTGGACGTCAACAACCTGTTCGTCAACGCCTGCAACCACGGTTATGACGCTCAAGCCTTCCTGGCCGCAATTCCCGCCGAGAGGGTAGTGGGCATGCACGTTGCCGGCCACTACGACGAGGCGCCGGACCTCAAGGTCGACACCCACGGCGCCCCGGTCAAAGACGCGGTGTGGGAGCTGTTCGCCGAGGCCTGCCAACGCTTCGGTGCCAAGCCCACGGTGCTCGAACGCGACTTCAACTATCCGCCGCTGGCCGAACTGCTGGCCGAGACCACGCACATCCGCGCCCTGCAGCAAGCTCACGGAGCGCTCCACCATGCCTGAGACCCTGCGCGCGCAACAATTCACCCTGGCCCGGCACCTGCGCGATCCCGCCGCCAACCCACCGCCGCCGGGCATCGAGGAACGGCGCCTGAAGATCTATCGCGAGCTGTTCTATGGCGCCGTCGAAGGCCTGCTGGCCGGCAGTTTCCCGGTCCTGCGGCGCACCCTGGGCGATCGGCGCTGGCATGCCCGGGTGAGGGACTTCTACGCCAGTTACCGCAGTCAGACGCCGCTGTTCACCGAGCTGGCCGAGGCGTTCATCGACTACTTGCAAGGCATCGAGCCCGACACGCCCTGGCAACTGGAACTGGCGCACTACGAGTGGGTCGAGGCGCAGCTGTACCTGAGCGATGCCCGGGACCCGCCCCACGACCCGGGTGGCGACCTGCTCGGCGGCGAGCCGCTGCTGTCCTGCGTGGCGCGGGTGTTGGCCTACCGTTGGCCGGTGGAGCGGATTGGCCCGGACTTCCAGCCTGACCAGCCGCCCGCGTCGCCAACGCTGTTGCTGGTGCATCGGGATGCTGAGCTGCAGGTGCGTTTCGCCCGCATTGCGCCACTGGCCTGGCAACTGCTGGCCGGGTTGCCAGGCACCGGTGCCGAGCGCTTGCGCGCCCTTGGCAAGGACGAGGTGCAACGCCAGGGCCTGGAACTGCTGGAACAGTTGCGCACCCAAGGGATCATCGTCGGCACCCGGCTCTCGAATTGAGTGCGTCCCTCGTAGGCGCGGCTGCAGCCGGTGCCAGGCCCCGCTCAAGCAGCCGCTTCTTCGCTCGCCGGCGCGGCCTGGGCCTTCTTCGCAGGCTTGAGCCGCGACACGCCGAACAGCACCAAGGCCAGCCCGGCCACCTGGTACAGCGAGATGTTTTCGCCAAGGATCGCCCACGAGGCCAGCACCGTGAGCACCGGCCCCAGGTTGCCCACCGCCGCGGTATGGGTCGGGCCCAGGCGCTGGATCGCCAGGGCCACCCAGTAGATCGGCAGTACCGTAGAGAACAGCGCCATCAGCGCCGCGTTACCCCACACCACGCCCGGCAGCGCGAACAACGGCGCCACGTCCGCCACCATCAGATAATGGGCCAGCACCATCAGCGATGATGCCGTGCCGCACAACCCGGCCAGACGCATCGAGCCCATGCGCTTGAGCATCATGCCGGTACCCGAGTAGTACAGGGCATAGGTCACCGCGCTGGCGAACACCCACACCGAGCCAAGCACCACCTGGCCGCCCACGCCCGAGACGCTGATGTCGTGCACGAAGGCGATGCCCAGCCCCAGGTAGCACAGCCCCATGGCCGCCAAGGTGCGCACGGAGGGGCGTTCGCGCTGGGCGAACGCCTGGATCAACAGCACCAGGGTCGGGTAGGTGAACAGGATCAAGCGCTCAAGGCCGGCGCTGATGTACTGCAAGCCATAAAAGTCGAACAAGCTTGCGAGGTAGTAGCCGAACAGCCCGAGCAAGGCCACGCGCCCGCCGTCGCCCCAGGTCAGCGACTCGCCATCCTTGCCCCGGCTGGACCAGACCAGCCAGGCGAACAGCGGCAAGGACAGCGCCATGCGCATGGCCAGCAGGCTGATGGCGTCCACGGGCCCCGCAGCATAGGCGAGCTTGACGAAGATAGCCTTGAAACTGAAACCCAGCGCGGCGAGCACGGCGTACAGGCTGCCGTTGGCGAGGGCGCGGTGGAGCGGGGCGGGCAGGGTCATGGCAGGTCCGTGGCAAAAAGTGGCGTGGCTTATTCTGAATAGAACGCCGACTGGCTAGAATCGCTTTTTCTCGAACATGGCCTTCTGATTTGGAGAAGTCATCGTGCACTTCGATCTGCCCGACCTGCGCCTGCTCGCCGCCATCGCCGCCACCGGCAGCCTGAGCAAGGCGGCAGCGACCTTCCCGGTGGCGGTGTCGGCCGCCAGCACCCGCCTGCGCCTGTTCGAGGAGCGCTGCGGCCTGACCCTGTTCATCCGCAAAACCGACGGCATGCAACTGACCCCGGCCGGGCGCCTGGTGCTGGAGTCGGCGCGCGGCGTGCTGGGCGAGGCGCAGAAACTGCACGACACCTTGAAGGAACTGGCCGGGCAACGGCGCATCACCCTGCACCTGGCGGCCTCGACGGTGACCAACAGCACGCTGCTGCCGGCGGTGCTCGGGCCATTCCTGGCCGACTACCCGGAGGTCGACCTGCAAATGGTCGAGCACAAAAGCGTGGATGTGCTGCGCGTGGTGCAGGCTGGGGACTGCGAGATCGGCGTGTACGACGGCCACCTGGTCAGTGATGACCTGGTGTCGCTGCCGTTTCGCACCGAACGCCTGGTGCTATTGGTGCCGAACGACCATCCGCTGGCCGGGCGCGAGCAGTTGCGCCTGGCCGATGCGTTGGGTCATCCGTTCGTCTGCCTGCCGGCCGAGCGGGCCATGCAACGCTTTGTCGAGGAGCTGGCAATGAAGCTGTCCATGCCTCTGAAGGTGCGGGTGCGCGCCCCGAGCTTCGAGGCCATCGCCCAGCTGGTGGCCCAGCGCGCCGGCATTGCCATGCTGCCAGAGACTGCCGCGCTGCGGGCCCAGCAGGAGCTGGCAGTGCACCGCGTGGAGCTGGAGGAGCGCTGGGCGACATTGGAGCTGCGCATCTGTTTCCGTGGCTGGGAGGCCCTGAGCTCTCACGGGCGGCAACTGGTGGGCTTTCTCTGCGACCAATGAGCTTGCCAGGCCTTGCCTGACCGGCGCACCTGTCTTTTTTGTCAGTAGGCGAGTGGTAGCGCCGAGGCTAGGGTGGGGTGGCTACGTCAACTGGAATAGCGCAGGAGCTTGGCCATGGTTGCGATGAAGGGCGTGCAGGTTGACAGTCAGTACGGCACCGGTGGGCAGGCCAAGCTGCCAGCTGACTTCTACAACAAGTGGGACCAGGCATTCGCTTACTGCCAGTGGAGTGCGGGCAACGGCGAGACAGTCTTGCCGTGCGTCCCGTTCTACCCAGGTGAGTATCCCTATCTGATCCGTATGAAACCTGACGGTACATGGGACGAGACGCTGGGCGATCAGGGTTACAAAGTGCTGAACCTGTCGACCAAGGACGAGGGCATCGTCAGGCTGCGGCGCTTTGTCCAGGTACCGGAACAGCAAGGGGGCGGCTTTGTCGGTGTATCCCTGTACGAGATTCCGGTCGCCAGGCAGGGTGTTCCAGGCACGGCCCGCATGATCGCGGTAATACGCCTAGATGCCAGCCTGGACCTGGTGCCGAGTTTCGGTGAGCAAGGTATCAGCAAGCCGGCCTTTGAGCCGAGCTGGTTCGACGGCTGGGAGCAGCAAGCGCCGGCCCAGCGGTCCAGCGCCGTCTCCAGGGCAGATGCGCACCCGGTGAATCGCCAGGTGATGCCCAGGCTCGACAGCCTCGTGCCGCAACTGACGTTCAAGGACAATCGCCTGCAGGTGGTCTTCGCCGGCATCCTCAGTACAGCGGATCCTGACTCGGGTGTGATCAGCAGCCGTGTCACCGACTGGCTGGCACTGCAAGTCGACCTGCAGGACGGGCGTGATTGGCGTGGGGGCAGGCTAGCGCGTGCGCAGGCGTCACCGCCTCTGGCATTGATCAATGCGGTGTTTCTGGGGGATGGGCGTGTCGTGGTGGCCGGTATCCTTGCAGAGAATGTCGGCGCGCTGGCCTGCTATCTGCCAGACGGCACCTTGGATCAGCGCTTCGGCGCTGACGGTTCGGGGGTCATACGCTACACCGGGTATCCCGAAGTCTTCACAGGCAACGGCAGCCGCTTGATCGTCGCCGAGCATCTGCCCACGGCCTTGCAGGTGCATGGCCTGTTGGCCGATGGGGCGACCGACCCCTCGTTCAACAGCGGCGCGCCATTGCGCCTGAATGCCACAGGTTCGATCAGCTTTGAATATGGGTATTCCTGCATCGACGAGGAAGGTGCGTTCGTCCTGATCACCCGGGACAACTCCGATGTGGTCAGCGCCCGGGTCACGGCGTCGGGTGGGCTGGACACGCTCTATGGCAATGAAGGGGGATATTTCCATGACCGGCACCCCGCATACGCGTTCGCGGCGGTGACGGCGGCCATTTCGCAGGGCTTCGTGCTCAAGGTGCCGGGGGCGCTGATTCGCTGGTGCTATACCAAGGTGGCCCAGCATCGGCATCGGGGCCATGTACGGCTATGGCAAGCCGTACTGCGTTGGCTGGGCTGGTAACCCTGCTGTGGGAAGGATTCTTGCGCAGGGCGTTGCTGGATCTGGCGGTGATCCCCGGTAGACTGTCGCAACCGTCAATTCGTATGAATATCGGTGCTGGACAGGTGCCATCGTTTGGATATCATCCTGCCCAGCAGACGCCCCTCACACCCTTTACACTCAACCTTCGCACCGGTTTACACAGGCCCCACCGTCCATGGCGTTCGACGCGTCCACCATCCTCACCCTCACCATCGCCCTCGCGGCTGCCGCCGCCCTGTACCTGGCGGTGGAGTGGAGCAGCGTGCGCGAGTCTTCGCTGCTGTGCTGGAGCGCCAGCTTCGCCATCATCAGCGTCGGTTCTTCCCTGGCCCTGCTGCGCAGCAGCGGCTACCTGTTCATCGGCGTGTGGTTTGCCAACGGCATGTTGATCAGTGCCCACTGGCTGTTCCTGCTGGGTGTGTCGCGGTTCACCGAAACGCGCCTGTCGCGGGCCTGGTACCTGATCATCCCGGCCTGGCTGGCCATGTTGCTGTTGCCGGACTGGCCGCAGTGGTCGAAGACCTTATTGGTGGTCCAGTCAAGCATGATCGCGCTGCTCACCCTGCAGGCCAGCTGGCTGCTGCGCCCCCATGGCAAATCGTTCAGCGTCGGCGCGGTGCAGCTGCGTTACATCCTGCTGTTCCACGGCCTGTTCTACCTGGGCAAGACCCTGCCGGCGCTGCTGCCGGGCACGCTGATCGACCTCAGTGCCTTCCGCGGCCAGATCATCCAGATCTCTTTGGTGGAGGGTGCGATGGCGATCATGCTGATCGCCCTGTCGATGACCGGCACCGTGCGCTATCGCCGCGAAGAGCGCATCGAGCGCCTGGCCGCGCGCGACCCGCTGACCGCGCTGTACAACCGCCGTGCTCTGGAAGTGCGGGCGCCGGCCCTGTTCAAGGAAGTCTCGCCCGAGCGCCCCGGCGCCTTGCTGCTGATCGACATCGACCACTTCAAACTGGTCAACGACCTGCACGGGCACGGCGCCGGCGATCGCCTGTTGATCGCCCTGAGCGAGATGATCCGGAGCTTGCTGCCGGAGCGGGCGATTGCTGCGCGGTTGGGCGGCGATGAGTTCGTGATCCTGCTGAGCGATGCGTCACGGGTACGCATCGAGGCACTGGCCGAGGCCTTGCGCCAGCAGTTCCAGCACACCGCCGCGCACACCTGCGCCACCCCCGAAGCGGTGACCCTGAGCATCGGTGCCCACCTGTTCGACCGCCCGCCGGCCAGCCTGGCGGCACTGATCGAGCAGGGCGACCGGTTGCTGTATGCGTCCAAGCGTGCCGGGCGCAACAGCTTGCAGTTGATGGATGGATCGCGCAGTACTGTCTGACCAGGCTTCAGATCAGGCCTTTTTGCAGTGCCTCGATGAAGGCGCTCTCCGCGCGGCTCAGCCGCTGCTCGCGGTTCCACAGCAGGTGAATATCCACATCGGCGATCCCCTCCAGCGGCGGCAGCTTCCACAAAAGCCCCGCCGCCACATCCGGCGCCACCACATGCTCGGGCAGGCAGCCAATGCCAAAACCGGCGATCACCAGGCGCCGCACTTCCTCCAGGCTCGGCGATGAAGCGACGATGCGCCCGGCAAAGCCTTGCTGGTCACGGAAGATGGTCAGCGGCGAGAGCATCCCGCCGATCTGGTCGCTGGTGAAGCTGACGAAATTCTCCCGCTGCAGGTCGCTCTGGTGCTGGCCGAACAGGGCATGGTGCTTGCCGCAGAAGAACGCGTAGCGCTGGCGCAGGAACAGGCGCTGCTCCAGGCGCGGCTGTGGCCGGCGGTTGAGGCTGAGCCCGGCGGTGGCGGTTTTTTCCTGCAGCGCCGCGACGATGTCCGAGCTGCGCATCACGTCGATCTCCAGCTCCACCCGCGGGTGCTGGCGGTGGAAGTCGGCCAGGCAGTCATCGAGGCGTTCGCTGACGACACGGCTGATCATCAGCAGGCGCACCTTGCCCACCAGTTCGTCCGCCGGTTGCTCCAGCAGGCCGCCGATCTGCGACATCTGCCCGTACACCTCGCCGGCCAGTTCGAACAATTGCTCGCCCACCTCGGTGAGCACGAAGCGCGGCCCACGGCGGGCGATGAGCTGGCGCCCGAGTTGCTCTTCCAGGCGTTTGAGCGCTTGGCTTACTGCCGGTTGCGTCAGGTGCAGGCGGGCGGCGGCGCGGCTGATCGACAGCTCCTGGCCGATTACTCGGAAGGTACGCAGCAGGTTCCAGTCGAGTCGGTCGTTGAGCAGGCGGTCGGGCATGGCGGGCTCTTTATAAGCAGGGTTAATACTTCGAATAATAAATAGAAAATTGACTAATCATAGGGGCGAGCCGAAAAATCACCTTCATCAGGGCTGCCGCCATCGCGGGGCAAGCCCGCTCCCACGGGGTTTCACAAAGTCTTGGGGGGGGGGGCTTGCCCCGCGATGATGGCCCCCAAGGCGCCAAAAGAGCGCAACCGTGACCCACCCACTCCTGCCAGAACAACAAACAAAGGAGCCACCCCATGAAGCCCGCCGCTTCGCCCCAACCGCGCCGTGCCGCCGCCGCCGCGTTCATCGGCACCATGATCGAGTGGTACGACTTCTACATCTATGCCACCGCCGCCGCCCTGGTGTTCGGTGCCTTGTTCTTCCCCTCCGACAACAGCTTGTTCAGCACCATGGCCGCCTTCGGCACCTTCGCCGTGGGCTTTTTTGCCCGGCCTTTGGGCGGCATCGTCTTCGGTCATGTGGGCGACCGCATCGGCCGCAAGAAATCCCTGGTGATCACCCTGGTGATGATGGGCGTGGTCACCGTGTGCATCGGCCTGTTGCCGACCTACGCGCAGATTGGCGCCACCGCGCCGGTGCTGCTGGTCCTGCTGCGGGTGGTCCAGGGCATCGCCGTGGGTGGCGAGTGGGGCGGGGCGGTGCTGATGGCCGGCGAGCATGCGCCCAAGGGCCGGCGCAATTTCTTCGCCTCGTTCGCCCAGCTGGGCAGCCCGGCCGGCCTGATCCTCTCGCTGCTGGCCTTCGGCGTGGTCACCCGCCTGCCGGAAGAGGACCTGATGAGCTGGGGCTGGCGCGTGCCGTTCCTGGCCAGCGCGGCCCTGTTGCTGGTGGGCCTGGCGATTCGCCTGGGGGTCAACGAGTCGCCCGAGTTCCTCGCCAGCCGCGAGCAGGCGCACAAGGCGCAGCGCAAGGAGCAGGCACCGGTGCTGGAGGTGTTGCGCACCGCCTGGCGCCCACTGCTGCTGTGCATCGGCGCCAACACCCTGGGCATCGCTGGGGTCTATTTCACCAACACCTTCATGATCAGCTACACCACCCAGCAACTGCACCTGGAGCGCTCGCTGATCCTCGAATGCCTGTTCTTCGTGGCGATCATCCAGTTCTGCGTGCAGCCGCTGGCAGCCTGGCTGTCGGAGAAGCTCGGCGCCACGCGCTTCCTGGCCCTGGTGGCGCTGTTGGCGATGGCCTCGCCGTACCCGATGTTCGTGCTGGTCGGCAGCGGCCAGGCCTCGCTGATCGTGCTCGGCATCGCCCTGGCGGCGGCGTGCATGGCCTCGTTCTACGCGGTGATCGCCGGCTACGTCAGTGGCATGTTCGAAACCCACGTGCGTTACACCGCGATCTCCCTGGCCTATCAGGTGTGCGGCGCCATCGCCGGAGGCCTGACCCCGCTGATCGGCGCCTGGCTGGCCCACAGCTTCACTGGCCAGTGGTGGCCGATGGCGCTGTTCTACAGCCTGATCGCCTGTATTTCCCTGGTTTGCGTGCTGGCCCTGGCGCGCCAGTACAGCCGTAGCCAGCAGCTCGAACTGGCCTGATTCCCTGATTTGTCTGGAGTACCTGCAATGTTGAAAAGCAACGGCGAACGCCTGTGGGCGAGCCTGATGGCCATGGCCGAAGTCGGCGCCACCGCCCGTGGCGGCAGCTGCCGCCTGGCCCTGAGCGACGAGGACAAGGCCGGTCGCGAACTGTTCGGCCACTGGTGCCGCGAGGCCGGGTTGAGCCTGAGCGTGGACGCCATCGGCAACCTGTTCGCCCGCCGCGAGGGCGTTGAGGTGGATGCTGCGCCGGTGATGATGGGCAGCCACCTCGACACCCAGCCCGAGGGCGGTCGCTTCGACGGTGTGTATGGCGTGCTGGCCGGGCTGGAGGTGGTGCGCCGCCTCAACGACCTCGGCATCCGCACCCGCAAGCCGCTGGAGATCGCGGTGTGGACCAACGAGGAGGGCGCGCGTTTCACCCCGGCCATGTTCGGCTCGGCGGTGTTCACCGGCAGCCTCGACCTGCAGCAGGCCCTGGCGATCCGCGATGCCGACGGCATCAGCGTGGCCGATGAGCTGGCGCGCACCGGTTACGCCGGCCAGCGCCCGCTGGGTGGCAAGGTGGACGCCTATTTCGAGGCCCATATCGAGCAGGGCCCGATCCTCGAGGACAACGCCAAGGCGATCGGTGTGGTCAGCGGCGGCCAGGCCATACGCTGGCTCGACGTGACCGTGGAAGGCATGGCCGCCCATGCCGGCACCACGCCGATGGCGCTGCGCAAGGACGCCCTGTACGGCGTGGCGCGGATGATCCAGGCCGTCGAGCAACTGGCCGGCGACTTTGCCCCCGAGGGCCTGACCACCGTGGGCGAGCTGGACATCGCCAAATCCTCGCGCAATACCATCCCCGGCCGGGTGCGTTTCACCCTCGACCTGCGTCATCACCGCGACGAGGCCATCGAAGCCATGGAGCGCAATATCGGCTTGCAGTTGCAGGCCATTGCCCGTCAGCGCGGCCTCAAGGTCACGGTCGAACGCCATTGGGTCAGCCCGGCCACGCCGTTCGACGCCGACTGCGTGGCGGCGGTGCAGCAAGCCGTGGACGGGCTGGGCTACAGCCAGCAAACCATCGTCAGCGGCGCCGGCCACGACGCCATCCTGCTGGCGCGCTACTGCCCGACGGCAATGGTGTTCATCCCTTGCGTCGGCGGCCTGAGCCACAACGAGGCCGAGGACGTGTTGCCCGAAGACGCCCGCCAGGGCGCCGACGTACTGCTCAATGCCGTGCTGGCCCGTGCCGGCCAGGTTGCCGAAGGAGACGCCTGATGCGCTGCTATTTCCACCCCGAACAGCTGCTGCACCACCCGCGCAGTTACTACTCCCGCGGCGCCATGCGCACCCCGCAGGAAGTCCCCGAGCGCGCCCGGCGCCTGCTGCAGGCCGCCAAGGGCCTGGGCTTCGACATCCGCCAGCCTGACGACGCAGGTCTTGCGCCGCTGAAGGCCGTGCACGGCGAGGCGTACCTGCGCTTTCTCGAAGAAGCCCATGCACGCTGGAAGGAAGTGCCCGAGGACTGGGGCGACGAAGTCATGTCCAACATCTTCGTCCGCGAACCCAACGCCCTGCGCGGCATCCTTGCCCAGGCCGGGCGCTACCTGGCCGACGGCAGTTGCCCGGTGGGCGAGCAGACCTGGCGCTCGGCCTACTGGTCGGCGCAGAGTGCCGTTGCCGGGGCCAGGGCGATACTCGACGGCGAACCCGCCGCCTACGCCCTGTGCCGCCCGCCAGGCCACCATGCCCGCTTCGATGCCGCGGGCGGCTTCTGCTACCTCAACAACGCCGCTGTCGCCGCCCAGGCCCTGCGCAGCCGTTACAGCCGGGTAGCGATCCTCGACACCGACATGCACCACGGCCAGGGCATCCAGGAGATCTTCTACGACCGCAGTGATGTGCTGTATGTCTCGGTACATGGCGACCCGACCAATTTCTACCCGGGCGTCGCCGGTTTCGAGGACGAGCGCGGCAGCGGCGCGGGGGAGGGCTACAACCTCAACCTGCCCATGGCGCATGGCGCCAGTGAGGATGATTTCATGGGCCGGCTGGAGGTGGCGTTGGCTGAAGTGAAGGACTTTGGTGCCGAAGTGCTGGTGTTGTCGCTGGGGTTCGATATTTACGAGTTGGACCCGCAGAGCAAGGTGGCGGTGACCACTGAAGGCTTTGCCCGGTTGGGTGAGCAGATTCGTGGGTTGCGCTTGCCGTGTCTGATCGTGCAGGAGGGGGGGTATCACCTGGAGAGTCTGGAGGCGAATGCGCGGGCGTTTTTTGCGGCGAAGGAAGACTGGCGCTAGCGGCAGACGATAAATCCCATGGCCTGATCCTGATTACCTAAGGCCAGCGGTGTGGCGCCCAAGAGTCTGTCTTGAAATCATATGTGGGCCACCAGGTGCCAGGCGACAGTCTTGCAGCGCTCTTGAGATCGAGCGCCGCCCGCGCGGCGCTTCGCGGGTAAACCCGCTCCCACCGTTTGTTTCGGGCCAGTCTCTCCTGTGCCATTACCTGGTCCGCCTTGTTGGTACGACGCGGTTTCAGTGTGGGCGTTGTCGCCGCCCCGCATGACTCAAGGCATGCACAAAGGCAGGCGCCGGTACTTTCACAGGAATAATTGGCCCGAAACAAACGGTGGGAGCGGGTTTACCCGCGAAGCGCCGCGCGGGCGGCGCTCGATCTCCAGGGCGCTGCAAATCTGTCGCCTGGCACCTTGCCGCCCACATGCAATCTGCAGCCAGGCCCTTGCCAGCCCCAGCCTATCAATCAGATTTCACACCTTCCCTGTAGTCCATTTCCCAAAGATAATGCCCGCGCACTTTTTCCGTTGCGGTGGCAATTTCCGCCTACTAGTCTCGCCGGGTCGCTGCACATCAGCGACATGGCTTTGACAGGCCGCTACGGGGTGATCGCATGGCTAGTCCTTCAACGGCGGCTGTGCGTAGGGCACGCTCGCGTGCGCCGGTTACTGATCAACTCCGCCGGTCTGTCAACCTACGTACAGCTGTCACCACCTGTTTGACAGCAGGTTGGTGGTAGCCCGACCCAAGGAGTAGATCAATGCTTAAAATTGTCCCCGACCCACCCCATTCCAACGCCTTCCTCGAAGACACCCTGGTCCAGATCAGCGAACACCTGCACTGCGCCCTGGCCGTCGCCCATCAATCCGTCCTGCTCTGCACCAAGTCCCCCGGCTCGATGCTGATGCTGGCCGCCGTGCACGAGATGGAAACGCTGTGCTCGCTGCTGGAATCGGCACTGGCGCAGGTGCAACGGGCGGCGATGCCGCAGCCCTTGCATTGAGGCCGAGCCCGTTCGCCAGCGAACGGGCCGTCACACCCAACGCAATGACTTCGAGGATTACGGTATGACCACGGACAACCCAACACCTCCCACCACTGCCGGCAAGACCCGCTTCTGCCAGGGACAAGACAACCCCCAGCCGCTGTTTCGCATCGAACCGGGCATACCCTGCAATCACGCCCGCGAACAGGCCTCTGAACTGCTGGATTGCGTGCGCCACCTGACCCTGCTCGGGGTCATGGAGGAAGATCCGCGGATGGTCTGGGCGGCGTATTACCTGAGCGCCATGGCCAAGGCGTTGCTCGATGACGCCGAGCTGGGTTTGGTGCATTGAGCCGGTGATAGGGGCGTTTGGCGACCTATCGGGCGACAGGGTGTTTGTCGGGAGAGATGCAGTGTCTGGGAGATCGAGCGCCGCCCGCGCGGCGCATCGCGGATGAATCCGCTCCTACATTTGTTGCAACGTGCCGCACCTGTGAGGCCATGGTTGCCAGCCTTGGCGCATGGCGTGAGTCAGGCGGGGCGGCAGAAGCGCTGCCGGCGATGACAGCGAGGCGGGTTTAAACCCCGCCTCGGCGCACATGTTTGACCAACACCTTTTCCAGCAACTCCCACATCGCCGGGTCGGTACTGAACGCCACATTGAAGCGCATCCACCCAGTGGCCTTGGCATCGACCATGAACAGCTGCCCAGGGCCGAGCATGATGCCTTTCTCCAGGGCATCATCCAGCAGCGCCGCGCTGTCCGGGATCGCCGCATGGCGGGTCCAGATATACATCCCTTCATCCGACTCGATGAACAGCTCGAACCCCAGCCGATGCAGGTGCCGGCCCACCTCCTGGTGGGCCTCGGCCAGGCGCTGGCGCAGGCGCTTGAGGTGTTTGCGCCAGCGGCCATCGATGATCGCGGCGTACACCACGCGCTCCATCACCTGCGAAGTGGTCAGCCCCGAACGCATCTTCAAGTGCAGCAACTGCTGCATCAGTTCGGGGTTGGCCAGCAGGTAGCCGACGCGCACGTTGGGCGAGATGCTCTTCGAATAACTACCGACGTACACCACCTGCTGCAGGTGGTCGAGGCTGGCCAGGCAGGGCAGCGGGTCGGTGATCATGTCGGCGTACAGGTTGTTTTCCACCAGCCGGAAACCGTGGCGGCTGGCCAGTTGCAGCAGGCGGTGCAGCTGGGCCAGCGGGGTGCGCGAGCAGGTCGGGCTGTGCAGGTGCGGCTGGGTGAAGAAGGCGGTGGGCTGGTGGTGCGCCAGCAGCCGCTCCAGATGGTCGAGGTCGTAGCCGGCCGGGGTGCGGGGCACGCCCACCAGCGTTGCGCCCTGGGTGCGCAGGATGCTCATCAGGTTGGGGTAGCCAGGGTCGTCCACCAGCACCACATCGCCAGGGCGCACCAGGGTGCGCACGGCAAGGTCCAGGGCCTGGCTGGCGCCGTGGGTGAGCATCAGTTGCGCCGGGTTGGCGACGATCGACAGTTCCTGCTGCAGGTTCTGCGCGGTCAGGGCGCGCAGCTCCGGCAGGCCCATCGGGTCGCCGTAACCGGACAGTTCCAGCGGGCTGCCGGCCACCTGGCGCATGCCGCGGCGCAGGCCTTCCTCGTACATCCAGTCGTTGGGCAGCCAGCCGCAGCCGGGCTTGAAGGGCAGTTGGCGGGTCTCGAAGATCTGCTGCAGGTACCACTCGGAATTGAACGTCGGGCGGGTGCTGTCCGTCTCGATGTTGGCTTTATCCACCAGCTCGTTCGCCGCACGATTGACGAAGAAGCCCGCATTGCCCTTGCTCACCAACAGGCCCTGGGCCACCAGGCGGTCGTAGGCCTCGACCACGGTGAAGGTGCTCACCGAGTAGGTGGCGGCAAAGGCACGGATGGACGGCACCTTCGCCCCCGGCTTGAGCGCCTGGCTGTCGATCAGCGCGCGCAGCCCGTCGATGATCTGATTGACCAGCGGGGTGGAAGAGTCCGGGTGTAGCTGGAGCATTCGGGGTGCCTTCGGGGTGCGTAACGCCAAGCGCCGGCCGGGAATTCGGGGTGTATTGCATCGGCGGCCTGTACAGTGCAGTACAGATTTCGCACCGCTGTGCATGGCTCAAAGTGTTCGACATTTTTACATTACGTGTCAGAAATCGCCAACACAGCACGAACCAGCGTCATGAATAATCATAAATTCGCTGCTTTACCGTCGGGGTTCGCCTCGCACCTTCTTTCTGCCCGGCCGGCCGCCTTTGGTTCGGACCCAGCATGGTTCAGTTCGTTCAGAGGGCAACCTCTGGCCGCGTAAGCAGGCCGCCACGGATGGCCTGCGTGTGCTCGCGCACACCTCCCTGCCCGCATTTGCACTGATGTACAGGTGAGACCGATAACCATCGGGGTTTCACAGTTTTTCCTTGGATAAAAAGAAGCACGGGGTAAATAACTGATGGACGCAACATCCACATCCACCACCGCGAACGACGGGCACGAGAGCAAGCTCAGTGCCTCGCTCAAGTCGCGCCACCTGACGATGATGTCCATCGCCGGGGTGATCGGCGGCGCACTGTTCGTCGGTTCCGGCAGTGTCATCCACAGCGCCGGCCCGGCAGCCGTCCTGGCATACCTTGCCGGCGGCATCCTGGTGGTGCTGATCATGCGCATGCTCGGCGAAATGGCGACTTCCTCGCCCGACACCGGCTCGTTCTCCACCTACGCCGACCGCGCCATCGGCCGCTGGGCCGGCTTCACCATCGGCTGGCTGTACTGGTGGTACTGGGTGATCCTGATGGCCTGGGAAGCCTACGTGGCGGGCAAGATCCTGCACGGCTTCTTCCCCGACGTGAGCGTCAACGTGTTCGTGCTGGCCACGACCTTGCTGCTGATCACCGTCAACTTCTTCAACGTCAAGCACTACGGCGAGTTCGAGTTCTGGTTTGCGCTGATCAAGGTGGTGGCGATTGTCTGCTTCCTGGTGGTGTGCACCGCGGCGGTGATGAACGTCTGGCAGTTCGGTGAAGTGCGTGGCATCAGCCACCTGACCGCCGAAGGCTTCATGCCCAACGGCATCACCACGGTGATCGGGGCGTTGCTGGGGGTGATGTTCGCCTTCCTGGGCGCCGAGATCGTCACCATTGCCGCCTCCGAAGCGAAGGATCCGGCCACCCAGATCGTCAAGGCCACCAACTCGGTGGTGTGGCGCGTGTGCCTGTTCTACGTCGGCTCGATCTTCCTGATCGTCTGCCTGGTGCCGTGGAACGATCCGCAGCTGGGCGTCTCCGGCTATGGCGCTTACCGCCGTACCCTGGAGCTGCTGGGTGTGCCGTACGCTGAACTGCTGATGAACTTCGTGGTACTGACCTCGGTGAGCAGCTGCCTGATCTCCGGCCACTACACCGCTTCGCGCATGCTGTTCTCCCTGGCCCAGCGTGGCGATGCGCCGCGCCTGTTCAAGTTCACCCGCACCGGCACCGGTGTACCGGTGAACGCGATCATCGGTTCGTGCCTGGTGGCGGTGTTCTGCGCACTGATCAACTTCAGCGACACCCTGCGCCCGAAAGACGTGCTGGACACCCTGATGAACACCACCGGCATGATCGCCTTGCTGGTGTACCTGGTGATCGCCTTCTCGCAGCTGCGCATGCGCCGCAAGCTGATTGCCGAAGGCAAGGAAGTGCGCCTGAAGATGTGGCTGTTCCCTTGGCTGACTTATCTGGTCATCGCCTTCATCGTTGCCGCCCTGGTAACCATGGCCTTCATGCCTGACTACCAGATCCTGGTGATCTCCACCGGCATCGCTGCCGCCGTGGTGGTGGCCATGGGCGTAGTGCACCAGATCCGTAGCGCCAAGCGCGCGTAAGCGCCGAGCGTTGCACAAGACGGCCGGGCCCTTTGCGGGGTCCGGCCGTTTTCGTTCAGCGCACTGGGCCTGCGTGGTCGAAGCGCAGCGCCTGGTTGGGGCCAAGGCGCACATGCTGCCCGCCGCTGTCGAGCTCGGCACTGCCGGCTTGCAGTTCGACGTCGGATTGCCCGCCCTTGCGCACCAGTGCCAATTGTCCGTCCCGGGTGGCCAGGGTGCCGTGATCGGTGACCAGCAGGAAGGGCCGTGGGTCGTCATCGGCCACCTCGACGTAGAGCCCGCCTTGCAGCAGCGTCAGGCGCCGTTGCTGGGTGTCGTATTCCACGTCCACCGCGCTGTCGGGCTGCAGCACCAGCAGGCTGCCGTCCTCCAGGTGGCGGGTCAGTTGCTGGCTGGCGGTGGTGCGCAGGTCGGCCAGGTCGAAGCCTTGGCTCATCCATGGCGAGCCAAGCAGGGCGGAGGCGGCGACCAGTGCGAGCAAGATCAGGGGCAGGGTGGTTTTCATCGATGTGCGCATGCAGGGACAGACTTGCAGCATAGTCATTCGGTTCCGGCGCTCCACTGGGCGAATGGCTTATGCTGCACACATCCGCCACGCAAGGAGCCACACAATGGCCTGGTCCGCCACTCAGTACTCGCTGTTTGAAACCGAACGCACCCGCGCCGTGCGCGACCTGCTCGCTGCCGTGCCGCCACGCCCGGTGCGCCATGCCACCGACCTGGGCTGCGGCCCGGGCAACTCTACCGAAGTGCTGTTGCAGCGCCACCCCGATGCGCAGGTGACCGCGCTGGACAGCGACCCCGACATGGTCGACAAGGCCAGGCAGCGGCCGCGCCTGAGCATCCCGCGGGTGCGCTGCGAGATCGCCGATATCGGCGGCTGGGCGGCCCCCGAACCCCAGGACCTGATCCTCGCCAACGCCTCGCTGCAGTGGGTGCCCGACCACGCCAGCCTGTACCCGCACCTGGTACGCCAGCTCAGTGAGGGCGGCAGCCTGGCGGTGCAGACCCCGGACAACCTCGACGAGCCCGCGCACCGGCAGTTGCGCGACATTGCCAGCCAGGGGCCGTGGGCCGACAAGTTCGCCGACTTCAGCTTGCCGCCACGGCACAGCGCGGCGTTCTATTACGACCTGCTCAGCCCGCTGTGCGCGCGGGTGGATGTGTGGCGCACCACTTATCATCACCCGCTGCCCGGTGGTGCCGAGGCGGTGGTGGAGTGGTTCAAGGGTTCGGCGCTACGGCCTTATCTGGCGCGGTTGGACGAAGGGCAGCAGGCGGATTTCCTGCAGCTGTACTTGCAGGCGATGCAGCGCGATTACCCGCCGGCCACTGACGGCAAGGTGCTGCTGCCGTTCCCGCGGCTATTTGTGGTGGCGACGCGTTAGGCGCCAGAGCACGTAGCCGTATACGCCGAGGTTGAGCAGCAACACGACGGCGCCTAGCCATAGCTGGATCTGTGGGGTGAGCCCGGCGGGGTAGATCAGGGGCCAGATGTAATGTTCGACGAAACCGCCTTGGTAGCCGGCGCTGCCGGCGGCGGCGCGCAGGTGGTTTTCCCAGTTGGTCAGTGGGCACTGCAGGTGCAGGCCCTCCACGGCCAGGCCCCAGGCGAGGGCGGGGAGGTGGAGGATCAGGGCTTTGCGGCGCCAGAGCACCAGCAGGCCGCCGAGCAGGACCAGGAGGATGAAGGTCAGATGGAGCAGGACTAGGGCGTCGGCGGCCAGGCGGTAGAGCATGGGGTGGGCTCGGGGGGGAGGGGGCTTAGCATAAATCAGATGTGTGTCTGGGAGGGTGCTGTTTTTTAAGATGGGTGCGGTTTAAGTTTGAGTTGCTTGGTTGCTTGGTTGCTTGGTTGCTTGGTTGCTTAGTTGTTTGGCTGGGTATTCTGTTGCTTTGGTTTTGATAGTTGTATGTGCATTCATTTGTGATGTCGACGCGAAGTCACCTTTCCGCCCTTACGGCGGGTTACTTTGGTCTTGGCCAAAGTAACCAAAGCCGCTCGCTCCCATCATACGGCCCCTACGCTGCGCTTCGGGGTCCCTTCGCTCCGGCGTCCTGCGGGCCCGCGCGGCCTCCGACTTGCTGCGCAAGTCTACATCTCGCGCCTTCGGCTGCGCCGAAGGGTGCTGCGCACCAGGGCCCTCCAGACGCCTGCGCTCAGCCTCCTGAAGTCGCGAAGTTAGGGGCGGCGCCTGGGTTGGCGTTAGCTGTCGCTAGTAGGGTTAGTTGGGATCTCTGGATTGCAATCGCTGGCAAGCCAGCTCCCACAGGTTAGTGCGAACTTTTTGACTTGCGCTGTACCTGTGGGAGCCGGCTTGCCGGCGATAGGGCCCGAACAAACAACACATAAACAACAGCCAAACCTAGATAGCCGTGTCACTGCTCTTGCTCTTGCTCTTGCTCTTGCTCTTGCTCTTGCTCTTGCTCTTGCTCTTGCTCTTGCTCTTGCTCTTGCTCTTGCTCTTGCTCTTGCTTCTAAGCGCGCAATAGTCCAGGCAACACAAATTGCGACTTCAGGAGGCCGAGTGGAGGTGACTGTAGGGCCCTGGTGCGCAGCACCCTTCGGCGTAAGCCGAAGGCGCGAGATGTAGACTTGCGCAGCAAGTCGTAGGCCGCGCGGGCCCGGAAGGCACCGGAGCGAGGGGACCCCGAAGCGCAGCGTAGGGGCCGTATGATGGGAGCAGGCGGCTTTGCCTACTTTGGCCAAGACCAAAGTAACCCGCCGTAAGGGCGGAAAGGTGACTAAAAGTCGCCATCGCCGCCGAATGCGCATACATCTATCAAAACCAACACCCTGAAGGCCGAAGCTATCAAGCCGCCAACCGCCCCCCCGCAATCGCCTCCGAAGCCGCCAGCATCGCCCGCAACAACACCGCACACCCCGCCGCCAAATCCCCAGGCGTAGCATTCTCGATCTCGTTATGGCTGATCCCCCCCTCACAAGGCACGAAGATCATCCCCGCCGGCCCCAGCTCCGCCAAAAAAATCGCGTCATGCCCGGCCCCACTGACAATATCCATGTGCGCCAACCCCAGCGCCGCCGCCGAATTACGCACTGCATCAACGCAGACAGGGTCGAAATACAGGGCCGGGAAGTCGGCAGTCGGCGTCAGCTCATAGCTCAGCCCATGCTTCGCCGTGGTCGCCTCGATCACCCCGCGTACCTCGGCGATCATCGCGTCCAGCTGCTCGCCCTGCAGGTGACGGAAGTCCAGGGTCATGCGCACTTCACCGGGGATCACGTTGCGCGACCCCGGGTAGGCCTGCAGGCAGCCGACCGTGCCACAGGCATGGGGCTGGTGGGCGAGGGCGGTGCGGTTGACCGCCTCGACCACCGCGACGGCGCCGACCAGGGCGTCCTTGCGCAGGTGCATCGGGGTGGGGCCGGCATGAGCCTCGACGCCGCGCAAGGTCAGGTCGAACCACTTCTGCCCGAGCGCGCCGAGCACCACGCCGATGGTCTTGGCCTGGTCCTCGAGGATCGGCCCCTGCTCGATATGCGCTTCGAAGTAAGCCCCCACCGGATGCCCGAGCACCGCGCGCGGGCCGGCATAGCCGATGGCGTTCAGCGCCTCGCCAACGCTGACGCCCTGGGCATCGCGCTTGGCCAGGGTCTCTTCCAGGGTGAACTTACCGGCGAACACCCCCGAGCCCATCATGCACGGGGCGAAGCGCGAGCCTTCCTCGTTGGTCCATACCACCACCTCCAGCGGCGCTTCGGTTTCCACGCCCAGGTCGTTGAGGGTGCGGATCACCTCCAGCCCGGCCATCACCCCGAAGCAGCCGTCGAACTTGCCGCCGGTGGGTTGGGTGTCGATATGGCTGCCGGTCATCACCGGTGGCAGTTTGGGGTTGCGCCCCGGGCGACGGGCGAAGATATTGCCGACCCCGTCGACCGTCACCGTGCAGCCCGCGGCTTCGCACCATTGCACGAACAGGTCGCGGGCCTGGCGGTCTAGGTCGGTCAGCGCCAGGCGGCACACACCGCCTTTCTGGGTGGCGCCGAGACGGGCGAGGTCCATCAGCGATTGCCACAGGCGTGCGCTGTCGATGTGGTGCTTGCTTGATTGCAGGACTTCCTTGGCGAGGGTAGTCATGGGTGCCTCCTCAGGTTCTTTTGTCGGGCGGTTGCGGCCCCATCGCGGGGCAAGCCCGCTCCCACGCAGGGAGCGGTACGTTCAGGGCAACGGCTTGGCCAGCCGCGCCGGCCCGCGCACCGCCACGCCGCCCAGGGCGTAGTAGAGCCCGCCACCCAGCAACGAACCGGTGAACCAGCCGTAGTCGTAGAACCAGCTGAAACTGCTGTTGCCGATGGCCATCACGGTCAGCGCCACCGGCACGCCGAAGGCGGCAAAACCGGCCCAGTTCCACGCCGGGTACACGTCGTCGCGGTACAGCCCGGCCAGGTCCAGCTGCTGGCGCCGCACCAGGAAGTAATCCACCACCATGATCCCGGCGATCGGCCCGAGCAGGCTGGAGTAGCCCAGCAGCCAGTTCGAATACACGCTCTCAAGGCTCAGGTCGGAGACGATCCAGCCGAGCTTCTTGAGCAGCTCGTGGCCCATCAGCGCCAGGCCGATGAAGCCGGTCAGCCACACCGCGCGGCTGCGCCCGATCAGGCGTGGGGCGATGTTCTGGAAGTCGTTGGTGGGCGAGACGATGTTGGCCGCCGTGTTGGTCGACAGCGTGGCGATGATGATCAGCGCCATGGCCAGCGCCACCCAGCCCGGGCTCTGGATATGGCCGATCAGGCTGACCGGGTCGGACACCGTCTGGCCCACCAGCGAGGCCGAGGCCGCGGTCATGATCACCCCCAGCGAGGCGAACAGGAACATGGTCAGCGGCAGGCCGAAAATCTGCCCGAGGATCTGGTCCTTCTGGCTTTTCGCGTAGCGGCTGAAGTCGGGGATGTTCAGCGACAGGGTGGCCCAGAAGCCGACCATGGCGGTGAGCCCGGCGCAAAAATAGCTGACCACGCTGGCACCTTCGGGGCGCTTGGGCGGTTGTGCCAGCAACTCGGTCATGGACATGTGCGGCATCGCCCAGAACAGCAGGCCGATACCCACCGCCACCAGCAGCGGCGCCGACAGGGTTTCCAGCCATTTGATCGACTCGGCGCCACGCAGCACCACCCACAGGTTCAGCGCCCAGAACAGCATGAAGCCGATCACTTCGCCGGTGCCGCCCAGTGCCTTCCACTCGGGGAACAGCGAGCCGAGGAACAGGTGGATGGCCAGCCCGCCGAACATCGTCTGGATACCGAACCAGCCACAGGCCACCACGGCGCGGATCAGGCAGGGCACGTTGGAGCCGAAGATGCCGAACGACGAGCGCAGCAGCACCGGGAAGGGGATGCCGTACTTGGTGCCGGGGAAGGCGTTGAGGGTGAGCGGGATCAGCACGATCAGGTTGGCCAGCAGGATCGCCAGCAGCGCCTCGCCCACGCTCAGGCCGAAGTAGGCGGTGAGCACGCCGCCGAGGGTGTAGGTGGGCACGCAGATGGACATGCCCACCCACAGCGCGGTGATGTGCCACTTGTTCCAGGTGCGTTGGTGCACTTTGGTGGGGGCGATGTCGTGGTTGTAACGGGGGCTGTCGAGCACGTCGCTGCCGGCGTCGAGTTCGAACAGGCCATGCTGCTCGACCACTTGTGATCTGCTTGGTTGCATGGGGCCTTCTCCAGGGGTTTTTTCTTGTTGTTTGCTCATCGGGCTAATGCGATGGCCGGAGTACACACACCACCAGTACTGCACCTGCGGTCCGGCCATGGCGGTTGTGGCCGGGGTTACAACAACCGTGCCGAGTTGGCCTTGGCCATTCCCGGTGGTCGCTGCTGACCGCAGGTAACTTACTGACTTGCAAAAGCATTCCTGATTGCGCCTGGCGCGTGCGAATAACGTTGACGCCGACACCGGCCAACACACCGTGATTCAAAGCGGTGCGGCCCGGCATATCCGCTGCGCTGCCTGCGCTTGGCCAGCCGTTTTTAAACAGCTGAATTTGCGTAGAAAATCTTGACCAAATTTGCATCCTGTCAAGTGCGTCAAAATGGTGAAGGGCTGTTCCGTTTTGGTGATTAGTGCAATTAATTCATATAAATCAATAAGATAAAATTTTGAGTATTTGCATATATTTTTTCTTGATGAATGTCAGAACCGCAACTAGCCTCGATTCTTGTCAGGCCTGACAGGATTGACCGAAACCCGCAGGCACTGGCCCATGAAAATTCCAAGAACCGGCCAGAAAGACCGGTCAGCCTGCGAGGAAGACGGCATGTCCCTGTTGATCCGTGGCGCCACCGTGGTTACCCATGAAGAAAGCTACCGCGCCGATGTGTTGTGTGCCGACGGCGTGATCCGCGCCATCGGTGAAAACCTCGAAGCACCCACCGATTGCCAGGTGCTCGACGGCAGCGGCCAGTACCTGATGCCCGGCGGCATCGACCCCCACACCCATATGCAATTGCCGTTCATGGGTACCGTGGCCAGCGAGGACTTTTTCAGCGGCACCGCCGCGGGCCTGGCCGGCGGCACCACCTCGATCATCGATTTCGTCATCCCCAACCCGCAGCAGTCGCTGCTCGAAGCCTTCCACACCTGGCGTGGCTGGGCGCAGAAGAGTGCGTCCGACTATGGCTTCCACGTCGCCATCACCTGGTGGAGCGAGCAGGTCGCCGAAGAAATGGGGGAGCTGGTGAGCCAGCATGGGGTCAACAGCTTCAAGCACTTCATGGCCTACAAGAACGCGATCATGGCCGCTGACGACACCCTGGTGGCCAGCTTCGAGCGCTGCCTGCAACTGGGCGCGGTGCCCACCGTGCATGCCGAAAACGGCGAGCTGGTCTATCACCTGCAGCGCAAGCTGCTGGCACAAGGGCTGACCGGGCCCGAGGCGCACCCGCTGTCGCGCCCCTCGCAGGTTGAAGGGGAGGCCGCCAGCCGCGCCATCCGCATTGCCGAAACCCTTGGCACGCCGCTGTACCTGGTGCATGTGTCCAGCCGCGAGGCGCTCGACGAGATCACCTATGCACGGGCCAAGGGCCAGCCGGTGTACGGCGAGGTGCTGCCCGGCCACCTGCTGCTGGACGACAGCGTTTACCGCGACCCGGACTGGGCCACCGCCGCCGGCTACGTGATGAGCCCGCCGTTCCGCCCGCGCGAGCACCAGGACGCACTGTGGGGGGGCCTGCAGTCGGGCAACCTGCACACCACCGCCACCGACCACTGTTGCTTCTGCGCCGAGCAGAAGGCCATGGGCCGCGACGACTTCAGCCGTATCCCCAATGGCACGGCCGGCATCGAGGACCGCATGGCGGTGCTGTGGGACGCCGGGGTCAACAGCGGGCGCCTGTCGATGCACGAGTTCGTCGCGCTGACCTCTACCAACACCGCGAAGATCTTCAACCTGTTCCCGCGCAAGGGCGCCATCCGCGTTGGCGCCGACGCCGACCTGGTGCTGTGGGACCCACAGGGCACGCGCACCATCAGCGCCCAGACCCACCACCAGCGAGTCGACTTCAACATCTTCGAAGGCCGCACGGTGCGCGGCATCCCCAGCCACACCATCAGCCAGGGCAATGTGCTGTGGGCCGACGGCGACCTGCGCGCCGAGCCGGGGGCAGGGCGCTATGTGGAACGCCCGGCGTACCCGTCGGTGTACGAGGTGCTGGAGCGCCGGGCCGAGCGGCACAAACCGACGCCAGTTCAGCGCTGATCCCGTGGGAGCGGGCTTGCCCCGCGAAGCGAGCATCGCAGTGTGTGGCACCGGCTTGGCCGGTGATCGCGGGGCAAGCCCGCTCCCACGATGGATTGCATTGCTTTTGTGGGAGCGGGCTTGCCCCGCGATGAGGCCAGAACAGGCGAAAAAACCTCACCTGAACATGCGAAATACCGATTCAGCTGGCAAAAAAAACGCGATATCAGATTGCTTTCATGCCACTGGCTGCTGGTAATCTTGCGCCGCTTTCGCAGCATCCGCGACCCATTGTCGCGGGGCAATGCCGCAAACGGCCGGCGTCATCCCGGGGGAGACGCCACAGCAGAGCCGGGCCGGCAGCCCGTAAGCAGCCCACCTACAAAAGGAACGACCCATGAGCAGCAGTATCACGACGGAGATGCCGGTAAGCGTGCCCGGTTTCCTGTCGAAGGAGCGCATCATCGCCCGCCCGGGCTTCAACCGCTGGCTGGTACCACCGGCGGCCCTGGCCATCCACCTGTGCATCGGCATGGCCTACGGTTTCTCGGTGTTCTGGCTGCCGTTGTCCCAGGCCCTGGGCGTCAGCGCGCCAGTGGCGTGCGCAGCGGACATGGGCTTCGTCGCCCGCCTGTTCAGCGCCGAGTGCGACTGGCCGATCTCCATGCTCAGCTGGATCTACACCCTGTTCTTCGTCTTCCTCGGTTGCTCGGCCGCAGTGCTCGGCGGCTGGCTGGAACACGCAGGTCCGCGCAAGGCCGGCCTGGTGTCGGCACTGTGCTGGTGCGGCGGCCTGCTGATCTCGGCGATCGGCGTGAAGACCCATCAGCTGTGGCTGATGTGGCTCGGTTCGGGGGTAATCGGCGGTATCGGCCTGGGCCTGGGCTACATCTCGCCGGTGTCGACCCTGATCAAGTGGTTCCCGGACAAGCGCGGCATGGCCACCGGCATGGCGATCATGGGCTTTGGTGGTGGTGCCATGGTTGGCGCGCCGCTGGCGACCGCATTGATGGGCCACTTCGGCAGTGCGACTGAAGTCGGCGTGTGGCAGAGCTTCGTTGCCATGGCCGCGATCTACTTCGTGTTCATGACTGCTGGCGCCCTGGCTTACCGCGTACCGCCCACCGGCTGGAAGCCAGAGGGCTGGACCCCACCGGCGAAGAAGGCCAACGCCATGGTCACCGACCGCCACGTGCACGTGAGCGTGGCCTGGAAGACGCCACAGTTCGCCCTGGTGTGGCTGGTGCTGTGCCTGAACGTCTCGGCCGGTATCGGCATTCTCGGCATGGCCTCGCCACTGCTGCAGGAAGTGTTCGCCGGCAAGTTGCTGGGCAACGAGCTGACCTTCAGCGAGTTGAACGCCGCGCAACTGGCGCAGATCGCCGCCATCGCCGCCGGCTTCACCGGCCTGCTCAGCCTGTTCAACATCGGCGGGCGCTTCTTCTGGGCGTCGTTCTCCGACTACATTGGCCGCAAGAACACCTACTTCGCCTTCTTCGCCCTGGGCGTGGGCCTCTACAGCCTGGTGCCGAACATGGGGCACATCGGTAACGTGGCGCTGTTCGTGGCGGCGTTCTGCATCATCCTGTCGATGTACGGTGGCGGCTTCGCCACGGTGCCGGCCTACCTGGCCGACCTGTTCGGCACGCAGATGGTCGGTGCCATCCACGGTCGCCTGCTGACCGCCTGGGCCGCCGCTGGCGTGCTTGGCCCGGTGCTGATCACCTACCTGCGTGAAGCGCAGCTGGCGGCAGGTGTGGAGCGGGCCGCGGCCTACGACATGACCCTGTACATCCTCGCCGGGCTGTTGGTGCTGGGCTTTGTCTGCAACATGCTGGTACGCCCGGTGGCCGACAAGTACTTCATGACCGAGGCCGAGCTGGCCGCAGAGCGTGCCCTGAGCCATGACAAGGGTGCCGACAGCGCGCGTTCGCTGGAGTGGCATGCCGCGCCGGGCAGCCTGCCGCTGGTGCTGCTGGCCTGGGCCGTGGTGGTGATTCCGCTGGCTTGGGGGGTGTGGATTACCCTGCAGAAGACGGCGGTGCTGTTTCACTGACGGTTGAAACTGCTGGCTGACTGGCTGGCAGTCGAAGCCTCATCGCGGGGCAAGCCCGCTCCCACGGTCTGTCGTGGAAGCGGGCTTGGCCCGCGATGAGGTCGACAAAACTGGCTTGTATAGACCTGTAAGCCTGTTATCCCCCCGCAATTGCTAGCCCTGCCATATGTCATCCGCGTTTCAAGCTGGCGCGTTCTGGGCCTATAATGTTGCCCTTTTCGCCCAATGATTTTGCGGAGCTGGTGATGGTCGAACGTAAGGCTTCCGTCGAGCGCAATACCCTGGAAACCCAGGTCAAGTGCTCGATCAACCTCGATGGCACTGGTAAGGCCCGATTCGATATCGGTGTGCCTTTCCTTGAACACATGCTCGACCAGATCGCCCGGCATGGGCTGATCGATCTGGACATCGAATGCAAGGGCGACCTGCATATCGATGACCATCACACCGTCGAAGACGTCGGCATCACCCTCGGCCAGGCGTTTGCCCAGGCCATCGGTGACAAGAAAGGCATCTTCCGCTACGGCCACGCCTACGTGCCGCTCGACGAAGCGCTGTCGCGTGTGGTCATCGACTTCTCCGGCCGCCCGGGCCTGCAGATGCATGTCCCCTACACCCGCGCCAGCGTCGGTGGCTTCGACGTCGATCTGTTCCAGGAGTTCTTCCAGGGCTTCGTCAACCACGCCCTGGTGACCCTGCACATCGACAACCTGCGTGGCCACAACACCCACCACCAGATCGAGACCGTGTTCAAGGCCTTCGGCCGCGCGCTGCGCATGGCCGTGGAGCAGGACGAACGCATGGCCGGGCAGATGCCATCGACCAAAGGGTGCCTGTAAATGCAGACCGTAGCCGTAATCGACTATGGCATGGGCAACCTGCACTCGGTGGCCAAGGCCCTCGAGCACGTGGGTGCCGGCAAGGTGCTGGTCACCAGCGACGCCGCGGTCATTCGTGAAGCCGACCGCGTGGTGTTCCCCGGCGTTGGCGCGATCCGCGACTGCATGGCCGAAATCCGCCGCCTGGGCTTCGACAGCCTGGTCCGCGAAGTCAGCCAGGATCGCCCGTTCCTCGGCATCTGCGTGGGCATGCAAGCCCTGCTCGAGCACAGCGAAGAGAACGACGGTGTCGACTGCATCGGCCTGTTCCCCGGCCAGGTGCGCTTCTTCGGCAAAGACCTCAAAGAAGACGGCGAGCACCTGAAAGTGCCGCACATGGGTTGGAACGAAGTCGGCCAGACCAACGACCACCCCCTGTGGCATGACATTCCCGACCGCGCGCGCTTCTACTTCGTGCACAGCTACTACATCAATGCCGGCAAGCCGGGCCAGGTCGTCGGCCGCGGCCACTACGGCGTCAATTTCGCCGCCGCGCTGGCCGAGGGCTCGCGCTTCGCCGTGCAGTTCCACCCGGAGAAGAGCCATACCCATGGCCTGCAACTGCTGCAGAACTTCGTCGCCTGGGATGGGCGCTGGTAAATGAGCAGGTCGCGGACCAAGGCGCCGATCCTCACACTGGCCCCCGAGCAGGAGCGCGAAGCGCTCGACAAGCTCAAGCGCTTCCTCGAAGACCGTTTCGAGCTGGAGCTGGGGTCGTTCGAGGTGGCCGAAGTCCTCGAGCTGTTTTCCAGAGAAGTTGCTCCGTATTACTACAACAGGGCGATTGCCGATGTTCAGCTGCACCTCAAGGAGCGGTTCGAGAGCATCGAAAGCGACCTGTGGGCGCTCGAGAAGCCCTGAACTCAACGAACAAGACAGGTTTCCAAGATGCTGATTATCCCCGCTATCGATCTGAAGGACGGCGCTTGCGTGCGTCTGCGCCAAGGCCGCATGGAAGACTCCACGGTATTTTCCGACGACCCGGTGAGCATGGCCGCCAAATGGGTCGAAGGTGGCTGCCGCCGCCTGCACCTGGTCGACCTCAATGGCGCCTTCGAAGGCCAGCCGGTCAACGGTGAAGTAGTCACCGCCATCGCCAAGCGTTACCCGAACCTGCCGATCCAGATCGGCGGCGGCATTCGCTCGCTGGAAACCATCGAGCACTACGTCAAGGCCGGCGTCAGCCACGTGATCATCGGCACCAAGGCGGTCAAGCAGCCGGAGTTCGTTGCCGAGGCGTGCAAGGCCTTCCCGGGCCGGGTCATCGTCGGCCTGGACGCCAAGGACGGCTTCGTCGCCACCGACGGCTGGGCCGAAGTGAGCAGCGTGCAGGTCATCGACCTGGCCAAGCGTTTCGAGGCCGATGGCGTCTCGGCGATCGTCTACACCGACATCGCCAAGGACGGCATGATGCAGGGCTGCAACGTGCCCTTCACCAAGGCCCTGGCCGAAGCCACCTCGATCCCGGTGATCGCCTCGGGCGGCATCCACAACCTGGGTGACATCAAGGCCCTGCTGGACGCAAAAGCGCCGGGCATCATCGGCGCCATCACCGGCCGTGCCATCTACGAAGGCACCCTCGACGTCGCCGAGGCCCAGGCCTTCTGCGACAACTACCAAGGCTGAGGAACGACCATGGCACTGGCCAAGCGCATCATCCCTTGCCTGGACGTGGACAACGGCCGGGTGGTCAAGGGCGTCAAGTTCGAGAACATCCGCGATGCCGGTGACCCGGTGGAAATCGCCCGTCGCTACGACGAGCAGGGTGCCGACGAGATCACCTTCCTCGACATCACCGCCAGCGTCGATGGCCGTGACACCACCCTGCATACCGTCGAGCGCATGGCCAGCCAGGTGTTCATCCCGCTGACCGTGGGCGGTGGCGTGCGCACCGTGCAGGACATCCGCAACCTGCTCAACGCCGGTGCCGACAAGGTCTCGATCAACACCGCCGCGGTGTTCAACCCGGAGTTCGTGGGTGAGGCGGCCGACCGTTTCGGTTCGCAGTGCATCGTCGTCGCCATCGACGCCAAGAAGGTCTCCGGCCCGGGCGAAACGCCGCGCTGGGAGATCTTCACCCACGGCGGGCGCAAGCCTACCGGGCTGGATGCGGTGGAGTGGGCGAAGAAGATGGAAGGCCTGGGTGCCGGTGAGATCCTGCTGACCAGCATGGACCAGGACGGCATGAAGAACGGCTTCGACCTGGGCGTGACCCGCGCCATCAGCGATGCGCTGGGGATCCCGGTGATCGCCTCCGGTGGTGTGGGCAACCTGCAGCACCTGGCCGACGGGATTCTGGAAGGGCATGCCAGCGCGGTGCTGGCGGCGAGCATCTTCCACTTCGGCGAGTACACGGTGCCGGAAGCCAAGGCCTACATGGCTTCGCGCGGGATCGTCGTTCGCTGATATTCAGGCGATATAGAGACAATTGTGGGAGCGGGCTTGCCCAACAACGCGTGATACAGCTCTGTGTCACCCAGAATCCCCACCAGCTTGTCGTTCTCCTGCAGCACCAGCTTGTTGCCGGTCTGGTAACGAATCTGCAGCGCGTCGCGCATGCCGATGTCGGCGTGCACCACGGTCGGCCGGCGATCCAGCCCTTCCACCGCTTGCCCCGGCACCCAGTTCTGCATGTCCAGCCCGTTCTGCCCCTGGCGAGCACGCTTGATCGAGTTGCCTTCGCCCAGGTCCAGCCACGAGTCGCCGCCCGGGTCCAGGCACACCGAGCCATTGACCCGTTTGCACTTGTCCAGGGTGCGCATCAGGCTGCGGCCGCACAGCACGTTCAGCGGGTTGGTGTGGGCGACGAAGGTCCGCACATACTCGTCTGCCGGGTTCAGCACGATCTCCTCGGGCTTGCTGTACTGGATGATCCGACCGTCCTTCATGATGGCGATGCGGCTGCCCAGCTTCAGGGCTTCGTCCAGGTCGTGGCTGACGAACACGATGGTCTTGCTGAGTTTGCTTTGCAGGGCCAGCAGCTCATCCTGCAAACCCTGGCGGATCAGCGGGTCGAGGGCCGAGAACGGTTCGTCCATCAGCAGGATGTCGGCGTCCATCGCCAGCGCCCGGGCCAGGCCCACGCGCTGCTGCATGCCGCCGGAGAGCTCGTCGGGCTTCTTGTTGCGCCATTGGGTCAGGCCCACCAGCTCCAGCTTCTCGTCCACCAGCTTGCGCCGTTCCTTCTCCGGGCGGCCCTGCATTTCCAGGCCGAAGCTGATGTTCTCGCGCACCGTCAGCCAGGGCATCAGGGCGAATTTCTGGAACACCATGGCGATGCGCTTGGTGCGCATCATCTTCAGCTCTGCGGGGGTGCAGTGGGCGATGTCGATGTGCTTGCCTTCGTGCTCGACAAACAGCTTGCCGCGGCTGACGGTGTTCAGGCCGTTGATGCAGCGCAAGAGGCTCGACTTGCCCGAGCCGGAAAGGCCCATGAGCACGCAGATCTCGCCCTTGTTGATGTCCAGGTTGGCCTTCTCGACACCGACCACCAGGCCGGTCTGCTTGAGGATCTGTTCGCGGGTCTTGCCTTCGTCCAGCAGCGACAGCGCCTCGCGCGGCTTGTTGGAGAAGATGACGTCGACGTCTTCGAAACGAATGATGCTCATGCCTCACCCCTTACCGGCAGTTCCGGTTGCTTGCAGATACGGTCCAGCATGATCGCCAGCAGCACGATCGCCAGGCCCGCTTCGAAGCCGAGCGAGATATCGGCGGTGTTCAGTGCGTTGACCACAGGTTTGCCCAGGCCGTCGGCGCCCACCAGGGCGGCGATCACCACCATCGACAGCGACAGCATGATGCATTGCGTCACGCCGGCGGCGATGCTCGGCATGGCGTGGGGCAGTTCGATGCGGGTCAGCAGCTGGCGGCGCGAGCAGCCGAAGGCCTTGCCGGCGTCGAGCAGCTCCTGCGGCACGTCGCAGATGCCCAGGTAAGTGAGGCGGATGGGGGCGGCGATGGCGAACACCACCGTCGAGATCAGCCCGGGCACCACGCCCAGGCCGAACAGGGTCAGCGTGGGGATCAGGTACACGAAGGTGGGTACGGTCTGCATCAGGTCCAGCACCGGGCGCATGCCGGTGTAGAACATCGGCTTGTGTGCGGCGACGATGCCCAGCGGCACGCCGATGGCCACGCACACCACGGTGGCGAAGCTCACTTGTGCCAGGGTTTCCATGGTTTCCTGCCAGTACCCCAGGTTGAGGATCAGCAGGAACGACAGGGCGACGAATACGGTAAGGGCCCATTTGCGCTGGATCAGGTGCGCGAGGGCGGCGAACAGGGCGATGAGTACGAAAGGGTTGAACCAGGTCAGGGCGCCGGTGACGCCATGAATCATGAATTCCAGGCCCTTGGCGATGGCGTCGAAGTAATCGGCGCCATTCTGGGTCAACCATTCGACGAATGAGGCGATGTACTGCCCCAGGGGTATTTTCTGATCGATAAGCATGATAGCGAGCTTCCACCTGCAAAGATTGAAATCAGTTCGGGGTGGGCACGGTCCCACCCCGCGGTGTTGCCAAAGCGCCTTGCGTTATTGCGTCAGTTTGGCCTTGGCCGCCTCAAGGCCGGGTTTGCCATCCACGGTCGTCACCCCTGCCAGCCAGGTGTCGAGCACTTGCGGGTTGTTCTTCAGCCACGCCTTGGCGGCTGCGTCGGCTTTCATCTTGTCGTCCAGGACCTTGCCCATCAGCTCGCTTTCCATGTCGAGGGTGAACGACAGATTCTTCAACAGCTGGCCCACGTTGCTGCATTCCTGCGCATAGCCTTTGCGGGTGTTGGTCAGCACGGTGGCCTTGCCGAAGTCGGGGCCGAAATACTCATCGCCGCCGGTGAGGTACTTCATGGCGAAGCGCTTGTTCATCGGGTGCGGTTCCCAGCCCAGGAACACCACCGCCTCACCGCGTTTCTGCGCCCGGTCGACCTGCGACAGCATGCCTGCCTCGCTGGACTGCACCAGCTTGAAACCGGCGGTCTTGAGGCCGAAGGCGTCCTTGTCGATCATGCTCTGGATGGTGCGGTTGCCGTCGTTGCCCGGCTCGATGCCGTAGATCTTGCCTTCGAGTTCCTTCTTGAACTTGGGGATGTCGCTGAAGTCCTTCAGGCCCTTGTCATACAGCGCCTGGGGCACCGCCAGGGTGTACTTGGCGTTTTCCAGGTTGGCGCGTACGGTTTCGACGGTACCGGCATCGCGGTACTGCTTGATGTCGTTTTCCATGGTCGGCATCCAGTTGCCGAGGAACACGTCGAGGTCCTTGCCCCCGGCCAGCGACTTGTAGGTCACCGGCACCGAGATCATGTTGGTGTGGGTTTTGTACCCCAGGGCCTCGAGCACCACGCTGGTCATCGCGGTGGTCACGGTGATGTCGGTCCAGCCGACGTCGGAGAACCGTACCGTCTGGCACTGTTCGGGTTCTGCAGCCTGGGCCAGCAATGGAGCGGACAACATCGCAACCAGCAACAGCGAGGGTGAAGCTTTCATAGGTGGACTCCTGTGATTTTATCTTCGGGTTCGCGGGGGCCGTCGGCGCTTTCTAGGGTGCCGATCAGCCAGGCCTGCAGAGGGCAGGATGCGAGGCCGTGCAAAACGAGTCGCTTTCGATAATCCTCCAGCGTTCGGCAATCGCCTACTGGTGGAGTCGTATCCAGTACAGGACGGGTCGCATCCAGTACGGGCAATGTCGCAACTGGATTTTTCCACCCCCGTGCCCGGGTTTTTACGCCGTCCGAGCGCTGCAAAACGGCGCGAACCGGACCGGATCAGTGCGGCGCAGGCGGACAAAAGTACGTCGGTTGCAGACGGCGAGGGGGTGGGCAAAAGCCCGATGATGCGAGCATTCCAAGGCGGCTCGACGCTTCAGCCTAGCAGTTGTGCAAGGCGGCGTTTGGCGCGACCAGGCAAGCCCATCAAGAGGTGAAGCGACAATGGCCATCAGCGTGTTCGACCTGTTCAAGATCGGTGTCGGGCCTTCCAGCTCCCACACCGTCGGCCCCATGCGCGCCGGCGCCCTGTTCGTCCAGGGCCTGCGCCAGCGCGGCGAGCTGGAGCAGGTGCGGCGCATCGAAGTGCGGCTGTATGGCTCGCTGTCGGCCACCGGTGTCGGGCACGGCACCGACAGCGCCACCATCATGGGCCTGATGGGCGAATGGCCCGACGCCATCGACCCGACCCAGATCACCCCACGCATCGCCGACCTGCGCGAAACCAACGTGCTCAAGCTCGACAACCGCCTGCCCATCGAATTCGTCTGGGCCCGCGACATGCTGCTGCTCGACGAGAACCTGCCGTACCACCCCAACGCCATGACCCTGGTGGCCGAAGGCGAGGGCGGCGAACTGCACCGTGACACCTACTACTCGGTGGGCGGCGGTTTCGTGGTCGATGCCGCCCAGGCCGCCAGCGGCGTGCTGGACGCCGACCAGACCGTGTTGCCCTACGATTTCAACAGCGCCGCCGAGCTGCTGCACCTGTGCAAGCAAAACGACCTGCGCGTGTCGCAATTGATGCTGGAGAACGAAAAGGTCTGGCGCAGCGAAGAAGAGATTCGCGCCGGCCTGCTCAAGCTCTGGAGCGCCATGCAGGAATGCGTGAACAACGGCCTCAAGCACGAAGGAACCTTGCCCGGCGGGCTCAATGTGCGCCGCCGCGCCGCCAAGCTGCACCGCAGCCTGCAGGAGATCGGCAAACCCAACGTCATCGGCTCGACCATGAGCGCCATGGAGTGGGTCAACCTGTTCGCCCTGGCGGTCAACGAAGAAAACGCCGCCGGCGGGCGCATGGTCACCGCGCCCACCAACGGCGCGGCGGGGATCATCCCGGCCGTGCTGCACTACTACATGCGTTTCTCCGACGTGGTGGACGAGTCCAACGTTGTCGACTTCTTCCTCGGCGCGGCAGCCGTCGGCATCCTGTGCAAGAAGAACGCTTCGATTTCCGGCGCCGAAGTCGGCTGCCAGGGCGAGGTCGGCTCGGCCTGCGCCATGGCCGCCGCGGGCCTGGCCGATGTGCTCGGTGCCACCCCGGCGCAGTTGGAGAACGCCGCCGAGATCGCCCTGGAACACAACCTCGGGCTGACCTGCGACCCGGTCGGTGGCCTGGTCCAGGTGCCCTGCATCGAGCGCAACGCCATCGCTGCGGTAAAAGCCATCAACGCCGTGCAGATGGCCCTGCGCGGCGACGGCGAACACTTCATCTCCCTCGACCAGGTGATCCGCACCATGCGTGACACCGGCGCCGACATGCACGACAAGTACAAGGAAACCTCGCGCGGGGGCCTCGCCGTCAGCGCCATCGAGTGCTGATGCGCCGTTTCTGCCCGTGCCTGGCCGCTGCGCCACATTTTGGCGCAGCGCTTGTCATCTACCGGTTGTCGGCTGTCGTTACCGGTAGCGTCGTTGTCGGTGACACTTAAGTTTGTCGCATCTGGGCAACCTTCCCAGCAGTGCTACCGAACTGCTCAGTCGTTACACCTGAAGGCGCTGGCCCGCCGGTTTGCGATTAGGTCTACGCTCGATCCAGAGCCCGCTGCACGCCGCTTTTCGACGTCGTTTTTGGGTTTTGTTGGATACGTGTTCAATTTCAGGCATGCCATTTGCGTTGAGATTGGCAAAGCCCCTGCATACGAAACGGGGCCATTACAAGAACAGTGCTCGCCTGAGGCACACCCTGCATTGTGTGAGGAGAAATCGCGATGACGTCGTACACCTCCGGGACCCCAACCCAGAACCGCACAGCACCCCAGTCCATTGGTTTTCTCCTGTTGGACAACTTCACCCTCATTTCCCTGGCGTCGGCAGTCGAACCCCTGCGCATGGCCAACCAGCTGTCCGGCCGTGAGCTGTACCGCTGGCACACCCTGACCGCCGACGGCGGCCAGGTCTGGGCCAGCGATGGCCTGCAGATCACCCCCGACGCCGCCATGCACAGCGCTCCGCCGATCGACACCGTGATCGTCTGCGGCGGTGTGGGCATCCAGCGTACCGTCACCCGTGAGCACGTCACCTGGCTGCAGGCCCAGGCCCGCCAGTCGCGCCGCCTCGGTGCGGTATGCACCGGCAGCTGGGCGCTGGCCTGTGCCGGCCTGCTCGACGGCTTCGATTGCAGCGTGCACTGGGAATGCCTGGCCGCGATGCAGGAGGCCTACCCGCGGGTGAACATGAGCACCCGCCTGTTCACCCTCGACCGCAACCGCTTCACCAGCTCCGGTGGCACCGCGCCGCTGGACATGATGCTGCACCTGATCAGCCGCGATCACGGCCGCGAGCTGTCGGCGGCGATTTCCGAGATGTTCGTCTACGAGCGCATCCGCAACGAACAGGACCACCAGCGCGTGCCGCTCAAGCACATGCTCGGCACCAACCAGCCGAAGCTGCAGGAAATCGTCGCGCTGATGGAGGCCAACCTGGAAGAGCCGATCGACCTCGACGAACTGGCGGTGTACGTGGCGGTGTCGCGGCGCCAGCTCGAGCGCCTGTTCCAGAAGTACCTGCACTGCTCGCCGTCGCGCTACTACCTCAAGCTGCGCCTGATTCGCGCACGGCAACTGCTCAAGCAGACCCCCATGTCGATCATCGAGGTGGCTTCGGTGTGCGGCTTCGTTTCCACCCCGCACTTCTCCAAGTGCTACCGCGAGTACTTCGGCATTCCGCCGCGTGACGAGCGCGTGGGCTCCAACACCACCCAACAGGTGGCGATGATGCCGATCCCGCAGGCCATGGCCCTGTCGCCGCACAGCGGCCCGCTGGCCGCTCTGAGCCAGGCGCGCAACGAGTCGACCTTCGCCAGCGTCAGGCTCTGACACCGCGTCGCTTTTTTCGCGGGTGAACCCGCTCCCACAGGTACTGCACCGCAGTTGAAAACGGTGCGGTACCTGTGGGAGCGGGTTTACCCGCGAAGAGGCCCTTGACGGCAACATAGATCCGTATGTTGATAATGATTCTCGACTACAGGTAACATCGCCGCCCCCGTAAGCTCCTTGGCATACCACCCCTTGGCGGACGACAAACTGCAGCTCTACCTGGCCCACCGCCCGGCACTGGTTGATTACGCCACGCCCATCGTCGGCTGCCGCGCCCGCGCCGAGGATGTCGTCCAGGAAGCCTGGCTGCGCTTCAGCAGCCAGCCAGGCGATGCCGACATCCGCCACCCCGCCAGCTACCTCTATCGCATCGTGCGCAACCTGGCCCTCGACCAGACCCGCCGCACGGCCACGGAAAAGGCCCAGCCCGGTGGCGACGAGATCCTCGCCGAACTGCCCGCCAGCAACGCCTCGCCCGAGCAGGCGGTCAGCCAGCAGAACGAACTCGCCGCCATCAGCCGCGCCCTCGAAGCGCTGCCATTGCGTACCCGCACCGCCTTCGAAATGCACCGCCTGGGCGGCTTCACCCTGCAACAGGTGGCCAGCCATCTGGACGTCTCGGTCAGCCTGGTGCACCAGCTGGTGCGCGATGCCCTGCGCCATTGCCTGGAGCAGCTGGAGGACGACCTGTGAAAAAACCTCAGGCTGCCGCGTCTTTTGATCAACGGGCCGACTCTGTGCGACCCTTCGCGCCCCCGAGCCCCCAGGAGACTTGCCGGACATGACGCCCGCAGACCTCACCGCCAGCCGCCGCGAGCAGGCGCTGGACTGGCTCCTGCGCCTACAGCAGGCCCCGCACGACCTGCCTCTGCGCGAACAGTTCGAGCAGTGGCTGGCCGCCGATGCCGGCAACCCCGAGGCCTACCGCAAGGCCGAGCGGCTCTGGCGGCTCAGCGGCCAGTTGGCGCCGGCGACCGCCGAGCTGTGGCCTGCCACGGCCGAGGTGGTCAGCCTGCCGGTACGGCGCAAATCCCCGCGCCGCTGGTGGCTGGGCGCCGCCGTGGCCGCTTGCCTGATGCTGGCCGTGGCCCCCACCCTCACCTTGCGCCTGCAGGCCGACTACCGCACCGCCCTGGGTGAAACCCGCGACATCACCCTGGCCGACGGCAGCGTGGTGCAGCTGGACAGCGACACTGCCATCGCCGTGGACTATGCCGGCGATCACCGCGACGTGCGCCTGCTGGCCGGCCAGGCGTTCTTCGAAGTGATGCCCGACAAGGGCAAGCCGTTTCATGTGCGCGCCGAGGGGGTGCGGGTGACGGTCACCGGCACTGCCTTCAATGTCGAGCTGCGGCCGGGCAGGGTGGGTGTGGACGTGCAACATGGTTCGGTACGGGTCGAAGACTCGGCCCGGGTGTTGGCCGCCGCGCTGACAGCCGGGCAACGCTTGCGCTATCTGGATGGACAGGCCCAGGTGAGTGCGTTCGCGCCCTCGCAAACCGCCGCCTGGCGCCAGGGCCAGCTGATCGCCGACGACCAGCCAGTGGCCGAGCTGGTGCGGGAGCTGGCGCACTACCTGCCGGGCAAGGTGCTGCTGCGCGATGACGCGCTGGGCGGCAAACGAGTGACCGGCGTGTATGACCTGCGCAAGCCCGAAGTGGCCCTGCGTGCGGTGGTCCGGCCCCATGGCGGCGAGGTGCGCAGTTATGGGCCGTGGCTGCTGGTGCTGAGCAAGCCTTGAGATTGCCGGGGCCGCACAGCGGCTCGATAACCCCCGTTGAAATTAATTTCATCTTTTTCTGAAAATTCCCCGCACTGCCCCGTCTTCTCCCCCGCGCGCAACAACTGATAGCGATTCGTATTCAATTTTGCAGCCCGGCGATTGCCGGGGCGGGGATGTGGGATGACTGAAATTACAAGCCGAAAGCTGCGCCAAGCGCGGGGTTGGTCGTTGCGCCTGACAAAAGTGGCCGGTGCGGGCCTGCTCGGGCTGTGCTGCGCGGTAGCGCTGGCGCCTGTACAGGCCGAGGATGAAACACCGCGCGCGGTACTGGCCCAGATCCACTCATTCGACATCCCCGCGCAAAAGCTGGCGATCGCCCTGATCAACTTCGGCCAGCAGAGCGGCCTGCAGGTCACGGTCGACCCCGACCTGCTGGAAAACCTGCACTCCACGGCCATCAGTGGCCAGCTCAGCAGCGAGGCAGCTCTGGCGCAACTGCTGCTGGGCACCGGCATCACCTGGGACTACGAGTACGGCGCCCTGACCTTTCGCCTGCTGCAGGCCGACGCCGGCGCCATCGAACTGCACAACACCCTGATCCTCGGCGACACCGAGGAAAACAGCTTCATGGGCGCCACGGTAATCGACCGCAAGGCCATCCAGGCCTTCCCCGGCGCCAACGGCGACATCACCACCATGCTGCAGATGCACCCCAACGTGCAGTTCAGCACTGACCAGAAAAGCTCCAACACCCCCGGCGAGATCGACCCCGCCGACATCAGCATCAACGGCGCCAAGTTCTACCAGAACAACTTCATGATCGACGGCATCTCGATCAACAACGACCTCGACCCCGGCGCCCATGGCTACAACGAAACCCGCCAGTTCGACTCCTCGCCCAGCCGCTCCCACGGCATCGCCCTGGACGCCGACCTGCTCGAAGAGATCAAGGTCTACGACAGCAACGTGCCGGTGGAGTACGGCGGCTTCAATGGCGGTGTGGTCGACGCCATCACCCGGCGCCCCAGCCAGGACCTGCACGGCAAGATCTCCTATGCCATGAGCCGCTCCGAGTGGACCCGCTACCACATCAGCGGCGACGACCGGGAAAGCTTCGAAAACTCTTCCAGCGAGAAGAACCAGCCCGAGTTCAAGAAGACCACCCTGCGCGGCACCCTCGAAGGGCATTTCACCGAGGATTTCGGTGCGCTGCTCAACTTCTCGCAGAAGCGTTCGTACCTGCCATTGCGCACCTACGCCAACGGCTACAACAGCCCCAACAACGACAACGAGCAGGAACAGACCCGCGCCCTCGACAACTTTCTGCTCAAGACCTACTGGACGGTCAACGACCGCCTGAGCCTGGACGCCTCCATCGTCTACGCCCCGCAGGAGAACACCTACTTTCGCGAGGATGAGCGCAATTCCGGCTTCACCAATATCAACGGTGGCTGGCAGGGCTCGCTGAAGGCGATCTACGAAGGCGACAGCGCGCGCTGGACCCAGCAGCTGGCGCTGACCAACCTGTATGCCTCGCGCGAGTCCGACAGTGACGAGCTGGTCAACTGGTACTGGTCCACCAGCAAGGACTGGGGCAACCCCGATCGCGCCACCGCCCGCAGTGGCGAGGGCGGCTATGGCGACCTGTACCAGACCCAGCGTGGCCTCGACTACAAGCTCAAGGCCGACTGGCAGACCTTCAACCTCGGCTCCTCGCTGCACACGGTAAGCACCGGCCTGGAACTGGGCTACCAGCGCGCCACCTGGGAGCGCGAGGAAGACGCCCTGTCGATCCCCACCTTCAGGCGCGACAACGGCACCACCTGCGGCAGCGACCCGTACTGCTCCATCGGCCGCCAGCTCAACAACCGGACCCGCCAGTACGGTTCGGCGATGATGGTGTACGGCGCCGGCAAGCTGGACCTTGAACAGAAGAAGTACGCCCTGTTCGTCCAGGATGAGATCGCCTACGGCAACCTCACCCTGCGCCCCGGCCTGCGCTTCGAGGGGGACGATTACATGGAAAAGAAAACCCTGGCGCCACGCTTCGCCGGTGACTACGACTTCTTCGGCGACCGCAGCACCGTGCTGGTGTTCGGTGCCAACCGCTATTACGGGCGCAACCTGTTCAAGTACCGCCTGGCCGATGGTCGCCAGGCCTTCACCACTCGCTACACCCGCACCAACCAGGCCGTTGCCTGGAAGTTTGCCAGTCGCAACCAGAACCTGAGCAACTTCAGGACCATGGACATTCCCTATGACGACGAGCTGATGCTCGGCCTCAATCAGCGTTGGTTCGACACCGAGTTCCAGCTCAAGTACATCAACCGCAAGGGCCATGACCAGATCTACCGGACCCGGCCGTATTACTCCCTCGACGAAAAGCAGGTGCCCGCCGGCTACACCAAGGACTACTTCACCTACCTCAACGCCGGCACCAGCGAAACCGAGAACCTCAGCCTGACCGTGGCGCCCATGCAGCCGCTGCGCTTCAAGGGCACCAGCACCAGCGTGCAGCTGGCGCTGGACTGGTCGCGCAGCAAAGGCGCGCACGGCGCTACCTACGAGGCCGGGGTGGACCGCGAAGAGCTCGATAACGAGCCGGTGATGTTCGACGGCAACCTGGTTGCTTACGAAGAACTTCCGGCCAGTGATTTCAACCGGCCCTGGACCGCGCGCCTGGTGACCATCACCGATATCCCGCAGTGGAACCTCGCAGTCAGCAACTTCCTGCGCTACCGCGGCCCCTACGACCAGGTGGTCAAGGTCAGCCCCGACGCCGAAGTCGACGGCAAGACCTACAGCCGCTACGAGACCGTCGCCACGCCCGGCGCGCCGACCTGGGACATGCGTCTGGCCTGGGACATTCCCACCGGCAAGGAGCAGGCGTTCTTCGTCAACGTCGACATCACCAACGTCACCGACCAGGTCAACAAGATCGCCAGCCGCGAGTCGGTCAACGTGGTCAGCTACGAGGTTGGCCGCCAGTACTGGCTGGAAGTCGGCTACCGCTTCTGACCGCCCACACGACAAGAGATGCCCTGATGAAAAAGCTCCTCGCCGGCCTGCTCGGCCCGCTGCTGCTCGGCGCCTGCGCGTCGCTGCCCGAACCTGACGCGCCACTGCCCTGGGACAGCCAGGTGGTCCACGGCCAACTGCCCAACGGCCTGGCCTACCGCCTGGTGCGCGAGAGTTCGCAGCCCAATCGGCTGGACCTGCGCCTGACGGTCAAGGCCGGCTCCGTGGACGAAGCCGGCGACCAGGTCGGCGTAGCGCACATGGTCGAACACTTGACCTTCCACAGCCGAGCCGGCGGCAGCCAGAACCTGCGCCAGCGCATGACCGAACTGGGCTGGGTGCAGGGGCGCAACTTCAATGCCGTGACCAACTACGAGCGCACCCAGTACCTGATCGGCCCGCCGGCCGGCGTGCGCCAGGCACCACAAGCCTTGCAGGCCCTGGCCGACCTGGTGTTCGCCGGTGACTACACGGCGGCGGACCTGGAGCGCGAGCGGCCGATCGTGATCGAGGAGTGGCGCGGCGGCCTGGGTGTGGCCCAGCGCATGAACCAGCAGCGCACCGCTTCGCAGCGGGCCGGCTCGGCCTACCCCGGGCACCGCACCATCGGCAACGAGGCGGCCATCCGTTCGGCCAGCCTGGAAAGCCTCAAGGCCTACCAGTCGCGCTGGTACCTGCCCAACAACATGGTGCTGTCGGCGGTGGGCGACTTCGACCCGCAGCAACTCAAGGCACAGATCGAGCAGGCGTTCGGTGGCGCCAAGGCCGGCGTTGTACCCGACCGGGCGCAGCGCGAGCTGCCGCTCGACGACAGCCTCAAGGTGTTCCGCCTGCAAGACCCGCAATCGGGCAGCAACCAAGTGGCGCTGCTGTTCCGCCTGCACGAGCCGGACAGCCGCGGCACTACCCACGCCGCCCTGCGCGAACGCCTGATCGACCGCATGGCCCTGGCCGCCCTGGTCGACAGCCTGCGCCGCCAGCCTCGCGACGCCGGTGTGCGCAGCTTGACTGCACAGAAGACCCTGATCGGCGAGCACTCCACGGTGTTGGGCATCGCCGCCGGTGTCGAGGGCTCAGCCCACGCCCAGGCACTGCAAGCCTTGCTGACCGAGATCGAGCGCTTGCGCCAGCATGGCTTGGGCAAGGCCGACCTGGCGCGTGAGCGTGCGCATATCCGCAGCTTGGCGAAAAAGGCCCTGGCCAACCAGGCCCCGCGTACCTTCGAGCAGTGGGTGGAACAGCTGAACAATGCCGCCGTGCAGGATCGCCCGTTGACCGACCGCGTGGCGGCCGCCCGGCGCTATCAGGAGGTGCTGGGCAGCATCACCCTGCGTGACCTCAACGCCCGCCTGCGGCGCTGGCTGGCCAGCCCCGACCAGGTGTTGCAGATCAGTGCCCCGGGCACCTCGGCCATGGCGCTGCCCAGTGTCGCCGACGTGCAGGCGCAGCAAATGGCGCTGGCCGAACGCTCGCTGCAGGCCCCGGTGCGCAAGGTACCGGCCGTGCCCGCCAAGCCTGCACTCACGCTGGCGAGCGCGGCGACCGCAGCGAACGTGGTCGAGCGCAAGGCGTTCCCCGCTCAGCAGGTCGAGCACTGGCGCCTGAGCAATGGCGACCGTCTGGTCTGGCTCAAGCGCGCCGGTCCCGACGGCAAGGCCGTGTTGCAGGCCGAATCCTCCGCCGGCTACCGCGTGGCCGACACGCCGGCCTGGCGCTTGCAGATGGCCGCCCAGCTGGCCGTGCGCAGCGGCACTGTCGGCATGGATCCGCAGGCCCTGGCCGACTGGCGTCAGGCCCAGCGCGCAACGCTGAGCCTCGACCAGCAACCCCAGCGTCTGCAACTGAGCCTGGGTGCGGCGCCCGAGCAACTGCAGGCAATGTTGCAGAGTTACCGCGTCAGCCAGGTGGCGAGCATCGACCCGAGGCTGTTCGCCGAGTCCCGCGACGAGTTGCTGCAACGCCTGCGCAGCCGCCCCGATGACGTGCGCAGCCGCCAGGAGGCCGCTCAGCGCCAGCTCAAGTACGGCGCCGACCACTGGCGGGCGCCGGCGGTTGGCGACGTCGAGGCCCTCACCGTCAAACAGCTGGACGCCGACTGGCTGCGCCTGGCCAGTGCGCCGGTGACCTACTACCTGATGGCTGACCTGCCTGCCGAACAGCTGCAGTTGCTGGTGCGCGAACTGCTGGCGAGCATCCCCCGCAACGCGTTGCCCGTAGACAGCCAGCCCGCTTTGCAGCAGCCCGGGCAGCGCCGTGCCGACCTGGCCATCGCGCTGGAACCGCGTGCGGTGGTGCAGGCCAGTAGCTACTACGACCAGCCCTGGAGCCCGGAGGCCGCCGTGCGTGTGGCGGTGCTGCGCGACCTGGCCAACCAGCGCCTCAAGGCGCAGCTGCGCGGTGAGGCTTCGGGCGTGTACCGGCTGCGGTTCGACAGCGAGCTGAACCCCGACACCCAGCGCGTCGAAAGCAGCCTGACCTTCACCTGTGACCCGGCGCGGGTCGATGAGCTGTGGGCCATGGCCCAGCGCACCCTGGCCAGCCTTGACGTCGATGAAGCCTGGGTGGTGAGCGAGCGCCGCGAGCTGCTGCGTCAGGAAGGCAAGCGCCGTGACGATGCCCAGACCCAGTTCAAGCGCCTGGTCCTCAGTGACCGCCGCTGGCAGGACCCGCGCTACCTGCACACCCAGGTACAGCTGCCCGAGGCCCTGACCCGGGCCGAGCTGCAGCAGCAGGCACGCCAACTGTTCCCGCGCGCCAACCAGGTACAACTGCGCCTGCTGCCGTCGGCGGCTGCGCAGGAGCAGGCCCGTTGAGCACCCTGCGCAGGTTCTACCGGCTGAGCCGGCCGTTCTGGCATGACCGTGGCCAGTGGAAGGCCTGGCTGATGCTCGCTGCGGTGATCGGCCTGGGGTTGCTGGTGGTACAGATCAACGTGCTGATCAACAGCTGGAGCAAGACCTTCTACGACACCCTCGCCGCGTTCGATACCCATGCGCTGTATGGGCTGGTCGGCCAGTACGCGTTGTACCTGGGCGCCTACGTGCTGATCATCGTGTTGCTCGACTACATCCGCAAAGGCCTGGTGCTGCGCTGGCGCCAGGCGATGACCGGGCGCCTGGTCGATGCCTGGCTTGCCGACCAGGCGTTCTATCGTCTGGGCTTGAGCGGCGAGCCGGACAACCCCGACCAGCGTATTGCCCAGGACGTCGAGGTGATGGTCGACCTGTCCATCGAACTGGTGGCCTCGCTGGTGATCAACCTGGCGCAGGTCGGCGCGTTCGTGGTGATCCTGTGGAACCTCTCGGGGGTGCAGACCTTCAGCCTGTTCGGCGACAGCTACACCGTGCACGGCTATCTGGTGTGGATCGTGCTGGCCTACACCCTGTGCGGTAGCGTGCTGACCCACCTGATCGGCAAGCCCCTGCACCGCCTCAACTACGAGCGTGAGCACCGCGAGGCGGATTTTCGCGCAAGCCTGCTGCGCAAGCGCGACCATGCCGAGCAGATCGCCCAGTACCGTGGCGAGGCCGTGGAGCGTGAGCAACTGATGCAGCGTTTCGCCGCCATCGCGCAGAACTGGCGGCAACTGATGGGGCGCGAACGCGACCTGAGCCTGTTTACCGTCGCTTACCAGCGCCTGAGCCTGATCATTCCGGTGTTCGCGGCGTTGCCGGCGTTCATGGCCAAGGCCATCACCTTGGGCGGGCTGATGCAGATCCGCAGCGCGTTCAACGCGGTGCACGACTCGCTGAGCTGGTTCATCAAGCTGTACAACAAACTGGTGCGCTGGAGCGCGGCACTGCAGCGGCTCGACCAGTTCGAGCGGGCGATTGCCGCCAGTCGCCATCAGGTCAGTCAGCCGCCGCAGGGCGACTGCCTGTGTGCCCAGGGCCTGACCCTGTGCCGGCCCGATGGCAGCGTGATGGTGGATGACCTGTACCTGCGCGCGCAGCCAGGGCATTGGTTGCGTCTGGCTGGGCGCAGTGGCCTGGGCAAGTCGACGCTGCTGCGTACCTTGCAGGGGTTGTGGCCGTACTGCCTGGGCGACTGGCAATTGCCGGCGGGGCGCAGCCTGTTGCTGCCGCAAAAGCCCTACCTGCCGCGCATGACTCTGCGTGGCCTGCTGGCGTATCCACAGCTGGAGCGTCTTGATGATCGGCTGCTACAGGATGCACTGGAGAAGGTTGGGCTGGTCGCGTTGAGCGGGCAGCTCGAGGACGAGCAGGAGTGGGAGCGCGTGCTGTCTGGCGGTGAGCAGCAGCGCCTGGGGCTGGCGCGGGCGCTGCTGTACAAGCCCGATACGCTGTACCTGGACGAAGCCACCAGCCAGCTTGACCTGGCCAGTGCCAAGGCGTTGTTGCGAATGCTCAGGCGCGAACTGCCGATGTGCACCGTGGTGGGGGTGACCCACCAGGAAGGGTTGGCGGGGTTGTTCGAACGGACGCTGGAACTGGAGAAGGCGCCGGAGGTGGTGTGAAGTTGCACGGCCTCATCGCAGGCTTTGCTTACAGGCCTGGCGCATGGCTTGAAACCAGCGCCTATCCCGTGGGAGCGGGTTTACCGCAGTGCCGGACCACTGCGAAGGAACCTACGCAGTGCATGGCACCGGCTTCGCCGGTGTTCGCGGCTGAAGCCGCTCTCACAGGGGCGGTGTCGCTCTAGAAGGTCTCGATGATCAGGCTTCAGCTGCGATTGCTGAACTGCGCCAGCGCCGGCAGCAATTGCTTGTCGATGGCCTGGCGCACCGCCGGCAGGATCGTCGCGCTGCCGGTGTACATCTGCTCCACCATGCCCTTGAGGGCGCGGGCGTTGGGTTCGCTCAGGCCACGCACCACCACCTCGCAGGCCTCTTCGGCGCTGGCCCCGGCGGGGATGTCGAAGCCCCGGGCGCGCAGGTGGCCCAGCAGGTCGTCCTGGTCGATCAGATCTGCATGCATCATGGCTGTTGCCCCTTTCGGTCGCTGTTGTTTGCGACCGATTCTGTGTCGCCTGCGACAACCCGGCAAGGGCAGATTGTCGCGATGGCCGCTTTGGCTAAGAACAGGTCGTTTACGGCTAAATCGGATCGAGGGCGAGCCAGCACACTGGAGTCATTCACGGCACCGAGGGTTTGGTCACCCTCACTTCTCGCACAGTGGATGTTGCTCGCTCTTGGCCCCGCAAGCTCACGGCTTTGCGGGGTTATTTTTTGGCCACTGAGGCCATCGCGGGGCAAGCCCGCTCCCACAAGCTGGTATGGGAGCAACTGTCTTGCCCACAAGTTGAAAACCTGGCGCTATCCCTGTGGGAGCGGGCTTGCCCCGCGATGGCTTGTTGCGGCTATCCAGGCAGCGCTATCACCCGGCCTGCGAATTCGGCGCCAGGCAGATCCCGCTGCCCAAGCACAATCTCGCGTAGCAACTCGACACTGCGCTCCCCGAACGGTGCCGACTTCGGCCCCGCCAGGTCCACATGCAACAACATCTGCTCACTGGCTGCCAGCGCCTCGTCGAACCCCGCTCGGTGCAGGCTGTGGTACAGGTGCAGGCGCTTCTTGTCGAAGCCAAGGATCTGCGTCTGCACCCACACCTCGGTACCCAGCTTCACCTCGTGCAGGTAGTTGATATGCGCCTCCAGGGTGAACAGCGAATGCCCGCTCTGCCCCCGCGCATCGGCATCCAGGCCGATGCGTTCCATCAGCGCGTCGGTGGCGTAGCTGAAGATCAGCAGATAGTAGGCGTCGCGCAGGTGGCCGTTGTAGTCGACCCAGTCGGGCGGCACGGCTGTGCGATAGGTGGTCAGTGCGGGCATCGTCGTCTCCTCAGTCGCCGAAGGCCATGCCGTGCTTGGCCTTGCTGTTCTTCACCGCTTCGAGCACTGCCAGCAGGGTGTCGTCGCGGTAGCGTTCCAGCGCGGCGATGCTGCGCTCGCCTAACTGTTCGGACGTGCCGTCGACCACATCGTCGATCAGCTTGTCGGTCAGCTCCGGTGCCGGCAGGTAGGTCCAGGGCAGCTGCAGCGCCGGGCCGAACTGGGCCATGAAGTGGCGCATGCCGGCATCGCCCCCGGCCAGGGTATAGGTGAGGAAGGTCCCCATGAACGACCAGCGCAGGCCTGCGCCAAAACGGATCGCATCGTCGATTTCGCCGGTGCTGGCGACGCCGTCGTTGACCAGATGCAGGGCTTCGCGCCACAGCGCTTCGAGCAGGCGGTCGGCGATGAACCCTGGGACTTCCTTGCGCACATGCAGCGGGCGCATGCCCAGCGCGGTGTAGATGGTCTTGGCCGCCTCGATGGCCTCGGGGCTGGTGTTGCGCCCGCCAACGATCTCCACCAGCGGCAGCAGGTACACCGGGTTGAACGGGTGGCCCACCACGCAGCGTTCGGGATGGGTGGCCGACTCGTAGAATTCACTGGGCAACAGGCCCGAGGTGCTGGAGCCGATGATCGCGTTCGGCTTGGCGGCTGCACTGATCCTGGCGTGCAGGTCGAGCTTGAGGTCCAGGCGCTCGGGAGCGCTTTCCTGGATGAAGTCGGCGTCGCGCACGCATTCTTCGATGGTGCTCACGAACTTCAGGCGGCCCTGTGCGGCGCCGGGGGCCAGGCCTTGTTTCTCCAGCGCCGGCCAGGCATTGGCGATGCGCTTGCGCAGGGCCGCCTCGGCGCCGGGCGCCGGGTCCCAGGCCACCACGTCCAGGCCGTGGGCCAGGGCACGGGCGACCCAACCGCTGCCGATGACGCCGCTACCCAGGGCGGCGAAGGTCTTGATGTCGGTGATAAAAGGCATATCTGACTCTCACTGAAAATTTCATGGCTGGGCGCAGACCCTGTGGGAGCGGGTTTACCCGCGAACACCGGCAAAGCCGGTGCCATCCACCGCGCCGCCTGCTTCGCGGGTAAACCCGCTCCCACAGGGATTGCGGCGGGCTGGTTTTATTAGCGGCGCTTGAGGTTCATCTTTTCCCGGCCTTCGGCCGGGCTGAGCACGCGCCCGCCCATGCGGGTGATGATCTCGGCGGCGCGCTCGACCAACTGGCCGTTGCTGGCCAGCACACCGCGGTCCAGGTACAGGTTGTCTTCCAGCCCCACCCGCACGTTGCCGCCCAGCAGCACCGCCTGGGCGGCCATGGGCATCTGCATGCGGCCAATACCGAAGCCGGCCCAGGTCACGTCGGCGGGCAGATTGTCGACCATGGCTTTCATCGTCGTGGTGTCGGCCGGTGCGCCCCACGGGATGCCCAGGCACAGCTGGAACAGCGGGTCGTGCAGCAGGCCTTCCTTGATCATCTGCTTGGCGAACCACAGGTGGCCGGTGTCGAAGATCTCCAGCTCGGCTTTGACGCCCAGCTCGGTGATGCGTTTGGCGCCGGCGCGCAGTTGCGCCGGGGTGGACACGTAGATGGCGTTGCCGTCGCCGAAGTTGAGGGTGCCGCAGTCCAGGGTGCAGATTTCCGGCAGCAGCGCCTCGACGTGGGCCAGGCGCTCCAGCGGGCCGATCAGGTCGGTGCCGGCGCCGAACTCCATGGGCGTTTCGCCCGGGCCGATTTCCAGGTCGCCACCCATGCCGGCGGTGAGGTTGACGATGATGTCCACGTCGGCTTCGCGGATGCGCTCCATCACTTCGCGGTACAGCGCCACGTCGCGGCTGAAGCGGCCGGTTTGTGGGTCGCGGACGTGGCAGTGGACCACGGTGGCGCCGGCCTTGGCGGCCTCCACGGCGGCTTCGGCGATCTGTTTCGGGGTGACCGGGACCAGGTGGCTCTTGGCGACCGTGTCGCCAGCGCCGGTGAGGGCGCAGGTGATGATGACGTCGTGGTTCATGGGGTTGTTCCTTGGGGTGTCGGTGTTGGCCTTTTCGCGGGTAAACCCGCTCCCACAGGGGCTGTAGAGGCCTGTGGGAGCGGGTTTACCCGCGAAGAGGC